>NZ_JAMOYX010000011.1:0-63105 GCF_023669465.1 Dorea sp. MB18-49 | reverse complement strand
TATCTGTACTTTTCTATATATGCATATTATAATTAGAAAGCATGAACTTTATTATAAGCAGGTAAATTTCATTGTAGAGGAGTTAGAATTAATGAGCATTAGAGAAAAACATACAGATAAAATGGAAGAAATATTAGAGAAAGAAATGTATGCGGATGAGGGATTTTCAGAAATTGATGAAGAGGATCAGAGACCTGAAACACAGAAAGTAATGAAACAAGAAAGAAGACAACAAAGAAAAAACAGAAGAAAAAACTGGAAATTGCGTAATAAGATAGCAATTGTACTTTCGCTGATCGTTTCGGTCATTGCAATTGGTTATGTGGGTACGGCAGTATTTTACAGTACACATTTCTTTTCAAAGACTGTCATTAATGGAATAGACTGTTCGAATAAGAATGTAAAACAGGTAGAGGAATATCTGGAGAAAGAAGTTGCAGATTATAAACTGACATTACTTGAAGCCGATAATAAAACAGAAGTAATTGAAGGAAAAGACATATCATTAAAGTATGTACCCGGAAAACAGGTAGAAAAACTGATAAAAGGACAGAATCCGTTCCTGTGGATCGAGTCGTTATGGAAAGGCCGCAATATGAAGGCAAAGATCGGGGTAGAGTATGATGAAAGCGCATTAAAAACGCAGATTGCAAATCTGGAATGTATGAAAGAAGAGAATCAGATTGCACCGGTTAATGCACATCCGGAATTCAAGACGGACAAATTTGTGGTTGTACCGGAGACGGATGGTACAACGATCAAGACTGAAGAGTTCCGTAAGACAGTAATAACCGCAGTGAACGGGGCAAATGAAAAGCTTGATCTTTTAAAAACAGGCTGCTATGAAAAGCCGGCTTACACATCAGATTCCAAAAAGGTAACAGAAGCCTGTGATGCAATGAACAAATATCTTGGAGCAACGGTTACCTATGATTTCAAACCGAATACAGAGGTTGTCGATTCTTCTATGATATCTAAGTGGGTTAAAGTTGACGATGATATGAATGTGACATTCGATGAAAGTGCTGTGAAAGAATACGTTCAGTCACTTGCAGCAAAGTATGATACAAAGGGAAAAGAAAGAACATTTACATCAGCAAGCGGTAATACCGTTACGGTTTCGGGTGGAAGTTACGGATGGAAGATTGATCAGGAAGCAGAGTACAATGCGCTGATCGCGAATATTCAAAAAGCGGAAACAGTAACAAGAGAGCCCAATTATTCAAGCCGTGCAGCAAGTCATGATGGAAATGATGTGGGAAATACTTACGCAGAGGTTAATCTGACAACACAGCATATGTATTATGTAAAAGATGGGCATATTGCTCTGGAGACTGATGTTGTAACGGGAAATCCAAATAAAGGAAATGCAACTCCGACCGGTGTCTATTCGCTTGCATATAAAGCAAAAGATCAGACGCTTAAGGGAACGAAAAAGGCAGATGGTACTTATGAGTATGAGACGCCTGTAAAATACTGGATGCCGTTTAACGGAGGTGTCGGTTTCCATGATGCATCATGGCAGCCTACATTTGGAGGCAGCAGGTATCAGACAAATGGATCACATGGATGTGTAAACATGCCGCCTGAGATGGCCGGAAAATTATTCGAACTTATTTCGGCAGGAACACCGGTGGTAGTACATAATTAGAGAAAAAGGAAATATAATCATGTATGAATTAATCAAAAAAGACGGCCTTGCAAAAAGAGGACGGCTGCATACGGTACATGGGGTCATCGAGACCCCCGTGTTTATGAATGTCGGTACGGCAGCTGCAATTAAAGGGGCTGTGGCAACTACGGATTTGCAGGAGATAAAGACGCAGGTAGAATTATCAAATACTTATCATTTACATGTGCGTCCGGGAGACGAAGTGGTAAAAAAATTGGGCGGACTTCACAAATTTATGAATTGGGACAAGCCGATTCTTACCGATTCGGGCGGATTTCAGGTGTTTTCACTTGCGGGACTGCGCAGAATCAAAGAAGAGGGAGTGTATTTCAATTCCCATATTGACGGACATAAAATATTTATGGGGCCAGAAGAGAGTATGCGGATTCAGTCGAATCTGGCATCTACGATAGCGATGGCATTTGATGAGTGCCCGTCGAGTGTAGCTGACAGGGAATATATAGAAAAATCTGTGGCGCGTACGACCAGATGGCTTGTACGATGTAAAAAAGAAATGGAACGCCTGAATTCGCTTCCGGATACAATTAATAAGCATCAGATGCTTTTTGGAATCAATCAGGGCGGAGTATATGAAGATATCCGCATCAAACATGCGGATGAGATTTCAAAACTGAATCTGGATGGATATGCGGTTGGCGGACTGGCAGTCGGTGAATCTCATGAAGAGATGTACCGGATCCTGGATGCAGTTGTTCCCCATCTTCCAGATCATAAACCGACTTATCTGATGGGAGTCGGAACTCCGGTGAATATTCTGGAAGCAGTTGACAGAGGCGTAGATTTCTTTGACTGTGTGTACCCAAGCAGAAATGGAAGACATGGACATGTGTACACGAATCATGGAAAACTTAATCTGTTCAATGCCAAATTTGAGCTGGATGACAGACCGATTGAAGAAGGATGCCAGTGCCCGGCATGCCGCAATTATTCAAGAGCATATATCAGACATCTGTTAAAAGCAAAAGAAATGCTGGGAATGCGTCTGTGTGTGCTTCATAATCTGTATTTCTATAATACAATGATGGAAGAGATCCGTGATGCGATCGATCATGACTGTTATAAAGAGTATAAAGAGAGAAAAATTGCCGCTGTAACGGGCAAGAATGAATAAAATAATGAAAAAAGCATAAAAAACCTTGCTGAATGCGAGGTTTTTGTGTATGATAGCAATAGTGTTTAAAGATGAGTAGGAGGAAAAGAGATGTTTTCATTAGCAGCACAGAGCTCCAGCGGTACAAGCTGGGTTATTTTAATTGTTGTATATGCAGTTATTTTCGGAGGATTCTACATGATCTTCATGAGACCTCAGAAGAAAGAACAGAAGAGAGTTCAGGCAATGATCAACGAGATGGAAGTCGGAGATACAGTACTGACAACAAGCGGATTTTACGGTGTACTGATTGACATCAGTGATGAAGATGTAATCGTAGAATTCGGAAGCAACAAGAACTGCCGTATTCCAATGCAGAAAGCAGCCATCGCACAGGTTGAAAAAGCATCTGCAGAATAAAATGCAAAAGAATGGAGAATCTGTATAATGTGCAGGTTCTTCTTTTTTATACAAAAATATGTAAGAGGGATCAGAATGCCAACGTCAGTTCCTCCACATCTTTTAGTGCCCAAAAGGTAAAATTGTGCCTGGAAAAATGCAAAATAAAGCGATATTGTTCGTATAAATATACACAAATTGCACAAAATTGCATACAAGGGCGATTTTGAAAACAATTATCAGAATAAGCCTTGATATTTTCTTCACGAAATGGTATACTGACGGCGCAAAAGAAAATGAAAGATAGGAAAGGGGAACAAAAAGATGGCACATTTTGAGCAGTGGGCTGGTTTTAAAGGAAAAGAATGGGTGAACTCAGTTGACGTTCGCAGCTTTATCCAGGAGAACTATACACCATATGAAGGAGACGAATCCTTCCTGGAAGGACCAACAGAAGCAACCGATACATTATGGGGTAAGCTTCAGGAACTTCAGAAAGAAGAGCGTGCAAAGGGCGGCGTTCTTGATATGGAAACTGAAGTAGTATCTGGTCTTACAGCATATGGCCCAGGATACATCAGTGAAGAGACAAAGGATCTTGAGAAGGTTGTTGGTCTTCAGACAGACAAACCTCTGAAGAGAGCTTTTATGCCATACGGTGGAATTAAGATGGCTGAGCAGGCTTGTACAACTTACGGTTATCAGCCAAGCGAAGAACTTCATAAGATCTTTACAAAATATCATAAAACACACAACCAGGGAGTATTTGATATTTACACACCTGAAATGAAGAAAGCAAGACACAACAAGATCATCACAGGTCTTCCGGATACATACGGAAGAGGACGTATCGTTGGTGACTACCGTCGTGTAGCTCTTTATGGTATCGACTTCCTGATCGAGAAAAAACAGTATGACTTTGAGCGTTATGCAAGACACGGAATGAAGGGAACAGACTTCCGTCTTCGTGAAGAGCTTGCAGATCAGATCAAAGCTCTGAAAGAAATGAAAGAAATGGCAGCTGTATATGGCTATGACATTTCACAGCCGGCTAAAGATGCTCACGAAGCAGTACAGTGGCTGTACTTCGGATATCTTGCAGCAATCAAGACTCAGAACGGGGCTGCAATGAGTGTTGGACGTATCTCTACATTCCTTGATATCTATATTGAAAGAGACTTAAAAGCTGGAAAGATCACAGAAAAAGAAGCTCAGGAATTAATCGACCACATGGTAATGAAATTCCGTATGGTTAAGTTCGCAAGAATCCCATCATACAACGAACTGTTCTCAGGAGACCCTACATGGGCAACACTGGAAGTTGGTGGACTTGGACAGGACGGACGTTCTATGGTAACAAAGAACGACTATCGTTTCCTTCACACACTGAAGAACATGGGACCTTCACCAGAACCAAACCTTACAGTACTTTACTCTTCAAGACTGCCAGAGAACTTCAAGAAGTTCGCAGCTCTGATTTCGGTAGAAACAAGCTCAATCCAGTATGAGAACGATGATGTTATGCGTCCGGTATGGGGCGATGACTATTCAATCTGCTGCTGCGTATCTGCTACAGAGACAGGTAAAGAGATGCAGTTCTTCGGAGCTCGTGCAAACCTTGCTAAGTGTCTGTTATACGCTATCAACGGTGGTATTGATGAAAAGAACAAAGTTCAGGTTGGACCTGCTTACAGACCAATCACATCTGAGTACCTTGACTTCGATGAAGTAATGGAAAAATACGATGCTATGATGGAATGGTTAAGCAAACTGTATGTTGATACACTTAACATGATCCACTATATGCATGACAAATACTACTATGAAGCAGCTCAGATGTCACTGATCGACACAGATGTTAAGCGTTCATTCGCAACAGGTATCGCTGGATTCTCTCACGTAGTAGATTCACTTTGCGCTATCAAATACGCTAAGGTTAAAGCTATTCGTGACGAAGACGGAATCACAACAGATTTCGAAATCGAAGGAGACTTCCCAAGATACGGTAACGATGATGATCGTGCAGATGACATGGCTATCTGGCTTCTGAAAACATTCATGCACAAACTGAACAAGTGCCACACATACAGAAATTCTGTACCTACAACATCAATCCTTACAATTACTTCTAACGTAGTATATGGTAAGGCTACAGGATCTCTTCCAGATGGAAGAAAAGCAGGAGAACCACTTTCACCAGGTGCTAACCCATCTTACGGTGCAGAAAAGAGCGGACTTCTTGCATCTCTTAACTCTGTTGCTAAGCTGCCATACGAGCTGGCTCTGGATGGTATTTCTAATACTCAGACAATCAGCCCAAGTGCACTTGGACACACAGATGACGAGCGTAAAGAAAATCTTGCACGTGTAATGGACGGATACTTCGATCAGGGAGCACATCACCTGAACGTTAACGTATTTGGTACAGACAAACTGGTTGACGCTATGGAACACCCAGAGAAACCAGAATACGCTAACTTCACAATCCGTGTATCTGGATACGCAGTTAAGTTCATCGACCTGACTCGCGAACAGCAGTTAGACGTTATCGCAAGAACTTGCCACGATCATATGTAAAAGCTATGAGCTATGCATCAGATGAGACAGATGTTATAATCAAGCTTGCTTGAATTATGATATCTGGATCAGATGATATACGGCGACAGCCGTCAGCGAGATGAAGCAAAGCGGAATCGAGCTGCGCATGGCGGAGTACATGGCGAATTACATGTAATAAATAAGAAAAGGAGCAAAACTATGACCCAAGGATATATTCATTCTCTGGAAAGTTTCGGCTCCGTTGACGGTCCAGGTGTCCGGTATCTGATATTTACGACCGGCTGTGCAATGCGCTGCCAGTTCTGTCATAACCCGGACACATGGAACATGAATTCAGGGACTCTCTACACAGCAGATGAACTGATTGATAAAGCCTGGAAATACCGCACTTACTGGGGAAGTAAGGGCGGTATTACCGTCAGTGGAGGCGAACCGCTTCTGCAGATCGATTTTCTGCTGGAGTTGTTCCAGAAAGCCAAAGAAAGAGGAATCAACACGACACTGGATACCTGCGGGAATCCATTTACAAGAGAAGAGCCATTCTTCAGTAAATTCCAGGAACTTATGAAGGTGACAGATCTTGTGATGCTAGATATCAAGCATATTGATGATGAGCAGCATAAGATCCTTACCGGACAGACGAATAAGAATATTCTTGATATGGCAAGGTATCTTTCTGATACCGGAAAACCAGTCTGGATCCGTCACGTCCTGGTTCCGGAAAGAAGCGATAAAGACGAGTATCTGCACAGACTTCATGACTTTATAGAAACACTTGATGACGTAGAGAAAGTTGAGGTTCTTCCATATCATACACTTGGTGTATATAAATGGAAAGAACTGGGAATCCCGTATCAGCTGGAAGGCATTGATCCGCCATCGAAAGAGCGTGTGGAAAATGCGAACCGGATTCTTGAAACAGCGAAATATCATGCATAGAATCTGCCGCTGGCAGTTGTATACTTTGGTATCTACAGGACCTGCCACTGGCAGCTCTTTACGAATGCATGGCAATAAAAATTACGGAGCACATAGAAATATGTGTTCCGTAATTTTTTTGTTATACCAAAGTATGCAAGAGAAGTTGCCAGTGGCAAGTTCTCTGTATCATGCAATTGTAAAAAGCTTCCGGTTATCAAAGAGATTGTAAGAATGTATCGAGTGGATAGAAATCAACAAAGTGTACAAGAAATATGATAAAAAGTCTTTTTTAGTATGTAAAATGTAGCAATTTGTCAATTTAGTCAATTAAAGTCTTGAAACATGCATAAAAATACGATAATATTATTTTTATAGATTTTTACCGAAGGAAGGAAGAAGAACTATGAATCTTAAAATTGGTGTGATTAAGGGAGACGGAATTGGCCCGGAGATTGTAACGGAGGCAATGAAAGTTCTGAATAAAGTTGCAGAAGTATATGGACATACTTGTGATTATACACAGTTACTCATGGGGGGAGCATCCATTGATGTTCACGGAGTACCGCTTACAGATGAGACGATCGCCGAGGCAAAAGCATGTGATGCAGTTCTGATGGGTTCCATCGGAGGAGATGCAAAGACATCTCCATGGTACAAGTTAGAGCCATCCAAGAGACCGGAAGCAGGACTTTTAAAGATCAGAAAAGCGCTGAATCTTTTCGCAAACTTAAGACCTGCAGTGCTTTATGATGAATTGAAAGGTGCATGCCCGCTGAAAGAAGAGATTACAGAAGGCGGATTTGACATGATGATCATGAGAGAGCTGACCGGCGGTCTGTACTTTGGAGAGAGAAAGACAGAAGAAGTAAATGGTGTAATGACAGCACAGGATTCTCTTACATATAATGAAGAAGAGATTAGACGAATTGCAAAACGCGGATTTGATATTGCAATGAAACGCCGTAAGAAAGTCACAAGTGTAGATAAAGCGAATGTACTGGATTCTTCCAGATTATGGAGAAAAGTAGTAGAAGAAGTTTCAAAGGATTATCCGGAAGTAACAGTTGAAAATATGTTGGTAGACAACTGTGCAATGCAGCTTGTAAAAGATCCGAAACAGTTTGACGTTATCCTTACAGAGAACATGTTCGGAGACATTCTTTCAGATGAAGCAAGTATGGTGACAGGATCGATCGGAATGCTTGCAAGTGCCAGCTTAAATGAGACAAAATTCGGCTTGTATGAACCAAGCGGTGGATCTGCACCGGATATTGCAGGAAAGGGAATCGCTAATCCGATCGCAACCATCCTTTCAGCAGCAATGATGCTCCGTTTCAGCTTTGATCTGGACAAAGAAGCAGATGCGATCGAAGCAGCTGTTTCAAAAGTATTAAAAGACGGATATCGTACGATTGATATTATGTCGGACGGAAAGACTCAGATTGGTACAGAAGAGATGGGAAGTCTGATCGCAGCAAACATTCAGTAATTGTCTGATGCATAGAATTACGGATTTACAGAGTTATATATAGAAGAAATTGAATAGAAAGACAACAGGAGGATAAAAAAGAATGAGAAGTGATACAGTAACAAAAGGAAAACAGCAGGCGCCTCACCGCTCGCTGTTCAATGCACTCGGACTTACCGAGGAAGAGATGAACAGACCACTGGTCGGTATCGTATGTTCATACAATGAGATCGTACCTGGACATATGAATCTGGATAAGATCGCAAATGCAGTAAAACAGGGAGTTGCCATGGCAGGCGGTACACCGATCATGTTCCCTGCAATAGCAGTCTGTGACGGAATCGCAATGGGACATATCGGAATGAAGTATTCTCTGGTAACCAGAGACTTGATCGCAGATTCTACAGAGGCAATGGCAATGGCACATCAGTTTGATGCGCTTGTTATGATCCCGAATTGTGATAAGAACGTACCGGGACTTCTGATGGCTGCAGCAAGAATCAATGTACCAACTGTATTCGTCAGCGGAGGACCGATGCTTGCAGGACATGTAAAAGGACAGAAGAGAAGTCTTTCCAGCATGTTCGAGGCAGTAGGAGCAAACGCTGCAGGAACGATGTCAGATGCAGATCTGTGCGAATTCGAGAACAAAGTATGTCCGACATGCGGATCATGTTCCGGAATGTACACAGCGAACAGTATGAACTGTCTGACAGAAGTACTTGGTATGGGACTTCGTGGAAATGGAACAATTCCGGCAGTTTATTCAGAAAGAATCCGTCTTGCAAAGCATGCAGGTATGAAGGTTATGGAACTTCTTGAGAAGAATATCCGTCCAAGAGATATCATGACAAAAGAAGCAATCCTGAATGCACTTACGGTTGACATGGCACTTGGATGCTCTACCAACAGTATGCTTCACCTCCCTGCAATCGCACACGAAGTAGGAATGGATTTCGAGATTGATTTTGCAAATGGAATCAGCGAAAAGACACCGAACCTCTGCCACCTTGCACCGGCAGGCCCGACATACATGGAAGATCTGAACGAAGCCGGCGGTGTATATGCAGTTATGGCAGAGCTGAATAAGAAAGGCCTTCTGCATACAGAATGTATGACAGTTACAGGAAAGACCGTTGGAGAGAATATCGAAGGCGTGGTCAACAAAGATCCGGAAGTAATCCGTCCAATTGATAATCCATACACACCAACAGGCGGGCTTGCAGTATTAAAAGGAAATCTTGCGCCGGACGGAAGCGTTGTAAAACGTTCCGCTGTTGTAGACGAGATGCTGGTACACGAAGGACCTGCAAGAGTATTTGACTGTGAAGAAGATGCAATTGCAGCGATCAAAGGTGGTAAGATCGTTGCCGGTGACGTTGTCGTTATCCGTTACGAAGGACCAAAGGGAGGCCCTGGAATGCGTGAGATGTTAAATCCTACATCTGCAATCGCAGGTATGGGACTTGGCTCAAGTGTAGCGCTGATCACAGACGGACGTTTCAGTGGTGCATCCAGAGGGGCATCTATCGGACACGTATCTCCGGAAGCAGCTGTTGGTGGACCAATCGCACTGGTAGAAGAAGGAGACCTGATCCAGATCGATATTCCGAACCTTTCTATTCATCTGGATGTATCCGATGAAGAACTTGCAAAGAGAAAAGCAAACTGGACTCCGAGAGAACCAAAAGTTACAACCGGATATCTTGCAAGATATGCGGCAATGGTTACTTCTGGAAACAGAGGAGCAATTCTCGAAGTTCCAAAAGCAAAATAAATCATGACAGGGGAATGAATGGTATGCAGTTAACAGGATCACAGATCGTAATTGAGTGTTTGAAAGAGCAGGGCGTCGATACCGTATTCGGTTATCCGGGCGGAGCAATTTTGAACGTATACGATGAATTATATAAACATAAAGATGAGATTACACATATCCTTACGTCACATGAGCAGGGTGCTGCTCATGCGGCAGACGGATATGCAAGAGCGACAGGAAAAGTCGGTGTATGTCTTGCAACCAGCGGACCGGGTGCAACAAACCTTGTAACCGGAATTGCAACCGCATACATGGATTCGATTCCGGTCGTTGCAATTACCTGTAATGTAGGAGTATCACTTCTGGGAAAAGACAGTTTCCAGGAGATCGATATTGCAGGTGTTACAATGCCAATCACCAAGCATAATTATATTGTAAAAGATGTCAATAATCTGGCGGATACGATACGTAAGGCATTCGTGATAGCCAAAGAAGGAAGACCGGGACCGGTCCTGATCGATATCCCGAAAGATGTAACTGCGAACAAAGCAGAATTTACAGCACAGGAACCAAAGGTTGTAAAACCATCCAAAGATATCTGTGAAAAAGATCTGGAAAGTGCAGTACGTATGATCCGGGAGTCAGAGAAACCATACATATTTGTCGGTGGCGGAGCGGTATTATCAGAAGCCAGCAAAGAATTATATGAATTCGTAAAGAAGGTAGATGCTCCGGTTACCGATTCCCTGATGGGAAAAGGAGCATTCCCGGGAACAGATCCGTTATATACCGGAATGCTCGGAATGCATGGAACAAAGGCATCCAACTACGGAGTCAGTGAATGTGATCTTCTGATCGTCGCAGGAGCAAGATTCAGTGACCGTGTAACAGGAAATGCAAAGAAATTTGCCCAGAATGCAAAAATCTTACAGTTTGATGTAGATGCTGCAGAGATGAATAAAAATATTCTGATCACAGAAGGTGTGGTCGGTGATCTGAAAGTCGTTCTTCAGAAGATGAATGAGCGTCTGGAACAGCAGGATCACAAGGCATGGGTAGAACAGATCATGTCTTACAAAGAGAAATATCCGATGACCTATCATCCGGATGTGCTCAGCGGACCGTTTGTTGTAGAAGAGATCTACCGTCAGACAAATGGTGAAGCAATCATTTCGACAGAAGTCGGACAGCACCAGATGTGGGCAGCACAGTATTATAAATATACAGAGCCAAGAACACTCCTTACCTCAGGAGGACTTGGAACCATGGGATATGGTCTTGGAGCTTCACTTGGAGCCAAGGTTGGAAGACCGGAAAAGACCGTTGTCAATATCGCAGGTGACGGATGTTTCCGTATGAATATGAATGAGATCGCTACCGCGGCACGCCATAATATTCCGGTGATCCAGGTAGTGATTAACAACCATGTACTTGGTATGGTCCGCCAGTGGCAGAACCTGTTCTACGGACAGCGTTACTCGGCTACTGTACTCAATGATGCCGTAGATTTTGTAAAACTTGCAGAAGCTATGGGAGCAGAAGGAGTACGTGTGGCAACCCAGGAAGAATTCAAAGAAGCATTTGCGAACGCGTTAAAGAGCGGACATCCGGTGGTGATCGACTGCCAGATTGACAGTGATGACAAGGTATGGCCGATGGTTGCCCCTGGCGCCCCGATCAATGAAGCTTTTGATGAAAAAGACCTGGAAGCAAAAAATGCAGAATAGTAAAAGAAAAAAGTAAAGGAAAGTGGAGGAACAACAATGAGCAGAGTGTACAATTTTTCAGCAGGCCCGGCCGTATTGCCGGAAGAAGTATTAAAAGAAGCAGCAGCAGAGATGTTAGACTATCAGGGCTGTGGAATGTCGGTTATGGAAATGAGTCACCGTTCATCGGTGTTCCAGGAGATTATTGAGACAGCAGAAGCCGATATCCGTGAACTGATGCATATCCCGGATAACTATAAAGTATTATTTTTACAGGGCGGAGCGTCTCAGCAATTTGCCATGATTCCTATGAATCTGATGAAGAATAAAGTGGCTGACTATATCGTAACCGGACAGTGGGCGAAAAAGGCAGCCAAAGAAGCAGAAAAATACGGAGAGGTCCATGTGATCGCATCTTCCGAAGATAAGACATTTTCTTATATTCCGGACTGCTCAGACCTCGATATCTCTGAAGATGCAGATTATGTATATATCTGCGAGAATAATACGATTTATGGTACGAAGTTCAAAGAGCTTCCGAATACCAAAGGAAAGACACTGGTGGCAGATGTATCATCCTGCTTCCTGTCTGAACCGGTAGATGTGTCAAAATACGGCGTTATCTACGGCGGTGTTCAGAAAAATGTCGGACCTGCAGGTGTTGTGATCGCAATTATCCGTGAGGATCTGATCACAGATGATGTATTAGAAGGTACACCGACTATGTTGAAGTATAAGACGCATGCAGATGCCAAGTCTTTATACAATACACCACCGGCATATGGAATCTATATCTGTGGTAAAGTGTTTAAATGGCTGAAAAAACAGGGCGGACTGGAAGCAATCAAAGAGCGCAATGAAAAGAAAGCAAAGATTCTCTATGATTATCTGGATGAAAGCAAACTGTTCAAGGGCACGGTTGTTCCAAAAGACCGTTCGCTTATGAATGTTCCGTTTGTAACAGGTGATAAGGACCTGGATGCAAAATTCGTGAAAGAGGCAAAAAAAGCCGGATTCGAGAACCTGAAAGGACACAGAAGTGTCGGCGGTATGCGTGCAAGTATCTACAATGCGATGCCGATCGAAGGGGTAGAGAAACTGGTAGAATTTATGAAAGCATTTGAAAAGGAGAATCTGTAATCATGTATAAGTATCATAATCTGAACCCAATTTCACAGGTAGGACTGGATGAATTCACAAAAGACTATGCACCTGTAAGCACACCAGAAACAGCAGATGCGATCCTGGTAAGAAGTGCGGCAATGCACGAGATGGAATTTGCACCGGATCTGAAAGCTATTGCAAGAGCCGGTGCGGGTGTGAACAATATTCCGCTTGAGAAATGTGCAGAACAGGGAATCGTTGTATTTAACACACCGGGAGCCAATGCGAATGGTGTAAAGGAACTGGTAATTGCCGGTATGCTTCTTGCTTCCAGAGATATCATCGGCGGTATCAACTGGGTACAGGAGAACGAAGAAGACGGGAACATTGCCAAAGATGCAGAAAAAGCCAAGAAAGCATTTGCCGGACAGGAGTTGGAAGGCAAAAAGCTTGGTGTGATCGGTCTTGGTGCAATTGGAGTTCTGGTTGCAAATGCGGCAACACATCTTGGTATGGATGTATATGGATATGATCCGTATGTATCCGTAGATTCTGCATGGAGACTGTCAAGAAGTATCCATCATACAACAAATGTAGATGAAATTTATGAAAACTGTGATTATATCACGGTGCATGTACCGGCACTTGACAGTACGAAAGGCATGATCGGAAAAGATGCACTGGGTCTTATGAAAGAAGGAGTGATCGTGCTGAACTTTGCAAGGGATGTACTGGTAGATTCCGAGGCAATGGTAGATGCACTTGTAGCTGGAAAAGTAAAACATTATGTCACAGACTTCCCGACACCGGAAATCGCAGGTGTCAAAGGCGCGATTGTAATTCCTCATCTCGGAGCTTCTACAGAAGAGTCCGAAGATAATTGTGCGAAGATGGCAGTCAAAGAAGTGATGGATTATCTGGAAAATGGTAATATCAAACATTCCGTGAACTATCCGGACTGTGATATGGGACTGAGAGGCGATAAGACGCGTATTCTGGTATTACATCACAATGTGCCGAATATGATCGGTCAGATATCAGCGATCCTTGCCAAAGACAATATGAACATCGCAGACCTTACAAATAAGAGTAAGGGAAAATATGCATATACGATGATCGATGTAGATTCTGAGGTGCCGGATGGTGTTGTAGAGGAATTAAAACAGATTGGTGAAGTGTTACGTGTACGTGTCATATGTTAAACAAAACTTAATAAATTTGTAAGAATCCCTTAATTGCGAAATATGTCGAATTAGAGTATCCTAGGATTGTGCAATGATATGAAATCTGGGGGGATACTAGGGATGGATAATACAGAAATTCGAAGAAGACGAAGGAATCGGAGAAGAGTAAGAAACATTCGGGTGGGTCTTGCTCTTTTTACTATTTGTATAGTTGCGATTGCAATACCGGTAGTAAGAGGAATCCTGCGAAAACCGGCGCAGATAACCATACAGGTGGCGGATGTAGAGATTAAGCAGGGAGAACAGCTTCCGGCTTATTCGGCGGACATAAAGATCCGGGATAAAGATAGAAACAAATTAACAAAAGATTATACAGCAGAAGATTTCGCTAAAGATCTGAAAAAAGGAAAGAATATTACATTTTTAAGCAAAGCGGATGCGAATACAGAAGGAACGTATGTGATCATTGCGAAATTAAATTCCAATATTAAAAAAAATCTGGAAGGAGACTGGAAAAAGAAGGTACAGGTTACAATAAAGAACGGAACATGTAAGGTAAAGAATCCGACTGGTGTATGGGAAGGAAATAAATTTAAAAAATACGATGGAACATATATAACATCGGATTTTGTGGTATCAAAAGGAAATACATATTATTTTGATTCGGATGGAAAGAAAGTAACCGGCTGGCAGATGATAGAAGGTGCACTTTATTGCTTTGATAATAAAGGAATTATGCAGAGATCCGGCTGGGTGGCCAAAGATGATGGAAAGGCTTATCTGACAGATGAAGGAAAAGCACTGACCGGCTGGCAGACAATCAATGAAAAAGAATATTATTTTGATTCCAAAGGGATTGTAGCAACGGGAGAGGTAAAGATCGGACTTGAGAAATGCAAATTCAACGAAAAGGGTGAGCTGATTTCGAAAGAAAAAGTAGCAATAGATCCGAAAAAGCCAATGATCGCACTTACTTTTGATGACGGTCCGGGTCCAAGAACGTCAGAACTTCTGAATCAGTTGAAAAAGTATAATGCGCATGCGACATTTTTTATGCTTGGAAAAAATGTGAAATTATATCCTGATGCTGTAAAGCAGATGCTGAAAGACGGAAATGAACTGGGAAATCATTCATATGATCACCAGCAGCTGACAAAGATTGATGGTGCGGCAGTAAAAAAAGAAGTTGATGATACGAACCGGAATATAAAAAACATTTGTGGAAGTCCGGCAACGCTGCTCAGACCTCCGTATGGTGCAATCAATGATACGGTAAAGTCGAATGTGGGCATGCCAATGATTCTCTGGAATGTAGATACACTGGACTGGAAGACAAGGAACACGCAGAGCACGATTGACAGTGTAATGAAGAATCTGAAAGATGGGGATATTGTACTGATGCATGATATTCATAGTCAGACGATTGACGCAGCACTGGAACTTATCCCGAAACTTGAAGAAGAAGGTTATCAGCTTGTAACGGTTTCGGAAATGGCTGCGGCAAAAAAACAAGATCTGAAAGACGGAACGGCTTACAGTGATTTTACAAATTAAACAAAAGAACCTGCCAATGGCAGGTTCTTTTGTTATCACAGTATGCAAGAGAAGTCGCCGGTGGCAAGTTCTCTGTATTTTTACAAAGTACCGTTGTGTTTCTCAAGAAGACGGTGAATCTTCTCAGTTGGATCCATAACTTTTCCGATACTGATGTCATGATTCATAGAATCAATGATCAATGCAATGAATTTACTCATGTCTGCAATCAGGAAATAAGGTTTTTCCTTTGCTTCGGCAGGAAGATAAGTAAGATTGGTAGTAATCACACGGTCGATATATCCTTTTTCATAATATTCATCGAATTTCTCGAATCCGTCTGTAAAAAGTCCGAATGTAGTGCAGACAAATACGCGGTTTGCTCCACGGTCTTTAATCTGTTTTGCAACATCGAGCATACTTTCACCGGAAGAAATCATATCATCAATGATGATCGCATCTTTTCCATCAAGATGTTCACCTAAAAATTCGTGAGCGACGATCGGGTTTTTACCATTTACAACCGTTGAATAGTCACGACGTTTGTAGAACATACCCATATTCACGCCCAAAACGTTAGAGAAGTATACAGCACGCTGCATAGCTCCTTCGTCCGGACTGATGATCATTAAGTGTTCTTTGTCTACTTTAAGATCCGGCTCAGCTTTTAACAATGCTTTCATGAACTGATACGGAGGATTGAAACTGTCAAATCCGTGAAGTGGAATGGAATTCTGAACACGTGGATCGTGGGCATCAAATGTAAAGATATTAGATACACCCATATCGATCAGTTCCTGAAGTGCGAGGGCACTGTCCAGAGACTCACGTTTGGTACGCTTGTGCTGACGGCTTTCATAGAGGAAAGGCATTACAACGTTGACACGGCGTGCTTTTCCGTTAGCAGCAGCAATGATTCTTTTTAAATCCTGAAAATGGTCGTCTGGTGACATATGATTTAAATGACCATTTACAGAATAAGTAAGACTATGATTGCAGACATCTACCATGAGGAAAAGATCTGCCCCACGGATAGATTCTGTCAGAAGTCCTTTGGCTTCTCCACTTCCAAAACGTGGACACGGACAATCGATCAGGTAATTGTCACGCATGTAATTATAATATAATGGTGAATCTGTGTTCTTGTCCATTGTGCTTTTTCTGAATTGTACAATGTAATCATTTACTTTTTCACCAAGTTCGCGGCATGATTCCAGAGCACCGATTTTAAGTGGTGCAACAGGAAGACCGCTTTCCATTAATTTGATATTTGGCATAATAAAAACTCCTGTGTATTTTATATGATAAGTTACTCCTAATTATTTATATCACTTTTTCTATAAAAAGGTCAACTACTGATTGGACTATTTGACAAAGGTAATGTATAATAGTATCGTTAAGTGACAAATATAGAATGAAATATAGAGGAGAGTTAAGATGAGTAAACCAGTAGTTGCTATTGTGGGAAGACCAAATGTCGGTAAGTCGACCCTTTTTAATGTACTGGCGGGAGAGATGATTTCGATCGTCAAAGATACGCCTGGAGTAACAAGAGACCGTATCTATGCCGATGTTACATGGCTGGATAAAGAATTTACTATGATCGACACAGGGGGTATTGAACCGGAGAGCAAGGACATTATCCTTTCTCAGATGAGAGAACAGGCACAGATTGCCATTGATACTGCAGATGTGATTATTTTTATCACAGATGTAAGACAGGGGCTTGTAGATGCAGATTCCAAGGTTGCGGATATGCTTCGAAGATCCGGGAAACCAGTTGTACTGGCTGTGAATAAAGTTGACAATTTTGATAAGTTCATGCCGGATGTATATGAATTCTATAATCTGGGAATTGGTGATCCGGTGCCGGTATCGGCTGCTTCCAGACTGGGAATCGGTGATATGTTAGATGCAGTGATCGCACATTTCCCGGAACATGAAGCGGAAGAAAAAGAAGATGAACGTCCGAGAGTGGCAATCGTAGGAAAACCGAACGTAGGAAAATCTTCTATCATTAACAAGTTGACAGGAAAGCAGCGTGTGATCGTATCTGACGTAGCCGGAACGACCAGAGATGCAATTGATACAAACGTTAAGTATAACGGAAAAGATTATGTCTTCATTGATACTGCCGGACTTCGAAGAAAGAGCAAAATTAAAGAAGAACTGGAACGTTACAGTATCATCCGTACTGTAACGGCGGTAGAACGTGCAGATGTAGTACTGGTCGTGATCGATGCGACAGAAGGTGTCACCGAACAGGATGCCAAGATTGCCGGTATCGCACATGAAAGAGGAAAAGGTATCATTATTGTTGTAAATAAATGGGATGCCATTGAAAAGAATGACAAGACCATGAGAGAGTATGAGAATAACGTACGTCGTGTGCTTTCATTCATGCCATATGCAGAGATTATGTATGTGTCAGCAGAGACAGGACAGCGTTTGAACAAATTATATGATATGATCGATATGGTGATCGAGAATCAGACACTGCGTGTTGCGACCGGTGTCCTGAACGAGATTATGACAGAAGCAGTTGCGATGCAGCAGCCACCGTCAGATAAAGGAAAGAGATTGAAACTGTATTACATTACACAGGTAGCGGTAAAACCACCATCATTCGTAATTTTTGTAAATAATAAAGAACTGATGCACTTTTCTTATACCAGATATCTGGAGAATAAGATTCGTGAGGCCTTTGGATTCCGTGGTACAGCTTTGAAATTCTTCATCAGGGAAAGAAAGGAAAAGGATCAGTAATCATGGAACGGTTGATATGTGTGCTTGTCGGATATGTGTTCGGACTGATTCAGACCGGATATCTATACGGGAAAAAGAATGGTGTTGACTTAAGAAAAAAAGGAAGCGGAAATGCGGGAACAACAAATGCACTCCGTACTATGGGATGGAAAGCCGGAGGAGTTACGCTGCTGGGAGACTGTTTTAAATGTGTTGCGGCAGTAGTGGTTGTACACATGATCTATGGGAAGACTCATACGGATATGATGCCGTTACTTTCTATGTATGCAGGAATGGGCGTGGTTCTTGGACATAACTATCCATTTTATCTGAAGTTCAAAGGTGGAAAGGGAATTGCGGCAACGGCAGGACTTATCATCAGTACAACAAATATATGGATCGTACTGATCTGTCTTGCAGCATTTATTGCAATCGTCGCAACAACAAGATATGTATCACTTGGATCTATGACAGTTGTTACGATTTATCTGATCAGTGTGATTGTATATGGTCAACACGGAGGATTTCATGTGGAAAATGTAGCGTATCTGCATGAGATGTATGGGATTGCAACATTTTTGATGATACTGGCATTCTGGAGACACAGAGCGAATATAAAGAGACTTTTAAGCGGCACGGAAAATAAGATCAGTGTCGGGGGAAAAGATAAAAAATAGTCAGAGACGATAAAAGAAAGGACAGGCTCTTATGGCAAAAGTAAGTGTGATCGGAGCCGGAAGCTGGGGAACAGCGCTGGCACTGCTTTTATATAAAAACGGACATGATGTGACAGTCTGGTCATATCAGGAAGAAGAAGTCCGCATGCTGAGTGAGAAGAGAGAACATGTGAGTAAGCTTCCTGGAGTAAAGATTCCAGAGGGAATATTCTTTACCGCGGATATAAAAGAGGCAGTAGAAGAAAAGGATGTAGTTGTACTTGCAGTACCGTCAATCCATGTAAGAAATACCGCAAAAAAGATCAATCCATATGTAAAAGATGGACAGATCTTAGTGGATGTAGCAAAAGGAATAGAAGAAGATACGCTGATGACTCTGTCTCAGCAAATTGAAGAAGAGATACCGCAGGCAGATGTGGCGGTCCTTTCCGGACCAAGTCATGCCGAGGAAGTAGGAAGAGGCCTTCCCACGACGGTCTGCATTGGAGCACATACAGAGGCGACTGCAAAGTATTTACAGCAGCTCTTTATGAATGAAGTGTTCCGTGTATATATTAGTCCGGATATTCTGGGAATTGAGCTTGGTGGATCGCTTAAGAATGTTATTGCACTTGCGGCAGGAGTTGCAGATGGCATGGGATACGGAGATAATACCAAAGCAGCATTAATTACCCGTGGAATTGCCGAGATATCAAGACTTGGTGTAAAGATGGGAGGTGCGGCTGAGACATTTGGCGGTCTGGCAGGTATCGGAGATCTTATTGTAACCTGTGCAAGTGTACACAGCCGTAATCGCAAAGCCGGATATCTGATGGGACAGGGTAAAACTATGAAGGAAGCCATGGATGAAGTTAAGATGGTGGTAGAAGGCGTATATTCTGCAAAGGCAGCGGCAAAGCTCGGAAAGAAATACAATGTATCACTTCCGATTATTGAGGAAGTAAATAAGGTACTGTTTGAAGATAAGAGTCCGAAAGAAGCGGTAAATGAACTGATGCTGCGTGTCGGAAAAGCAGAACACACAGCTCTTCCGTGGGAATAATAAAAAGATTAAGCAGATATGATATAAAGATAACAGAGACGAAAGTTTTTTAACAATTTTTCGTCTCTGTTATTTTTTACAGGTCTGCGTGTTCGGTTACGTATTTTTTAAAATCCATGATAACAGGCGCCTGATAAACATTCTTTAAAGTAGCCATATAAAAGAGTCTTTCCCAGGAAGGCTTTTCGATTTCGATAATGGATACAGGCATATAGGAAAGAACCGGCATCTTTGGAACAACTGCGATACCGAAGCCTGCACCGACAAGACCGGCAACTCCCTGGTCTTCTTCCATAGAGTAGGCAATTTGCGGATAACCTCCGCATTTTTTAAACAATTTGTCAATGACATGTCTTAAGCCGCTTCGCTTGGAAAATGCAATGTGCGGATAAGCAAGGGTATCTTTCAGATCAATAGAGCTGCGTCCTTCCAGTGGATGACCTTTGGGTACGATCAACACCAGTTCCTGCTTTGCGACAGGTGTGAATTCAATCAGCGGCTCATTGTCCATTATAGAGCAAAATGCGATGTCATATTTCCGGTCTTTTAATCCCTGAATCATATCAGAAGTAAGACCTGTGGAACTATGAAAATAAAAATCAATTTTTTTATCCGGCGTAGAATCCAGAAATCCTTTTACGAAATTGGGAACAACGGTACTGCTTAGAGCACGAAGTTCCACGATATCGATACGACCTTCGCCACGACCTGTCATCTGAAGCTTGTTAACGCTGGAATCAATCATATCCAAAGCCTGTTCAACATCAATAAGAAAAGCCTGTCCACATTTGGTAAGTGCTACATTACGGCCCTCCTTCTCGAAAAGTTTTACCCCTAGTTCCTTTTCAAGAGATGCAATAGCATGACTCAGACTTGGCTGAGTGATGGCAAGAATTTCAGCGGCTTTTGTGTAATGCTCCAGATGGGCCAGTGTGGCAAAATATCTTAGATGATACAGATTCATAAAGCCGGCCCCCTTTCTTTCGTTATATTTATATATGTCTATATCTTATCATGAACGGAAGGTAAAAACCTATGAATAAAATCTATAAATTAAAATAAAATAACTAATTTGTTTTTTATTTAACAAGGATATATAATCAAACCATAGCAAATATTACTAGATTGAACATTGAGAAAAAAGGGAATCTGTTCAATTTTAACAATGGAGGTAGAATTATGTCAAAAAAGAATCCAATCACAGTAAGTTCATGGACACTTGGAGATCAGTGCAAATTTGAAGATCGTGTTATCGCTGCAAAAGAAGCAGGATACGAAGGAATCGGTCTTCGTGCAGAGACTTATGTTGATGCTTTGAATGAAGGACTTCATGATGAAGACATTCTTGCAATTCTTGACAAACATGACATGAAAGTAACAGAAGTTGAGTACATCGTTCAGTGGTGTGAAGAACATCGTTCATACGAGCAGAAATACAAAGAGCAGATGTGCTTCCATATGTGTGAACTCTTCGGAGTTGGCCATATCAACTGTGGATTGATGGAAAACTACTCAGTAGAATATACAGCTCAGAAATTAAAAGAACTCTGCCAGAGAGCTGGAAAATATATCATCGGTGTTGAGCCAATGCCATACAGTGGTATTCCAAACCTTCAGAAAGGCTGGGAAGTTGTAAAAGCTTCTGGATGTGAGAATGCAATGCTTATCCTTGATACATGGCACTGGGTAAGAGCTAATCAGCCATATGACATCCTGACACCGGAAATCGCTAAGAAAGTTATTTCTATCCAGATCAACGATGCTTATGAGAGACCATACGCAGATTCAATCTTAAGAGATGAGTCAATGCATGATCGTCTTGCACCTGGAACAGGAGCAAAAGACACAGCCGGATTTGTTAAGATGATCAAAGATGCTGGAGTTGATCCAAAGGTTATCGGTGTAGAAGTAATTTCTGATGAGATCCTTGGAAGAGGACTTAAAGAAGCAGCTGCTTATACATATGAAAATACAGAAAAAGTATTAAAAGAAGCTTGGCCAGAAATGGTTGACTAATTTAGAAAACACATTTGATCAAAAGAGAGAGGTAAAAAAATAATGAAGTTCAAACATATGTTTTCTCCGATTCAGATCGGACCAATGACAGTAAAGAACCGTTTCGTAGTACCACCAATGGGAAATAACTTTGCAAAAACAGATGGAACATGGAGCGATGAGTCTGTTGCATACTATGCTGAACGTGCAAAAGGTCAGTTCGGTCTGATCACAATTGAAGCAACAGTAGTTCATAAAGGTGCAAAGGGCGGCCCAAGAAAACCTTGTCTGTATGATGATAACAGCATCGAGAGCCTGAAGAAGATTACCGATGCCTGTCATGCAGAAGGTGCTAAGATTTCTATTCAGCTTCAGAATGCAGGTCCGGAAGGAAATGCTAAGAATGCAGGAGCACCAATCCAGGCGGCAACATCTATTGCAGCAGCTGATGGAAGAGATATTCCGGAAGCAGTTCCTACAGAGCAGGTATATGAGCTCATTAAAGGATACGGAGATGCAGCAGTCCGCGCAATGAAGGGCGGAGCCGATGCAGTAGAAATTCACATGGCACATGGTTATCTTGTGAATTCTTTTATGTCACCAAGAACGAACAAACGTGTAGACGAATTTGGTGGAAATTTCGAAAACAGAATGAGATTTTCCCGTCTGATCGTTGAAGAAGTAAAGAAGAGAACAGAAGGTAAAATCGCAGTTCTTGCACGTATCAACAGTACAGAAGATATGTTTGGCGGTCTGGATAATCACGATATGTGTGCAGTCGCTTCTTATCTTGAAGACTGTGGAGTCGATGGACTTCACGTATCACGTGCAGTGCATCTGAAAGATGAATATATGTGGGCTCCAACAGGAATTCATGGCGGATTCTCTGCAGAGCTCGTAGCAAATATCAAAAATTGTGTATCCGTTCCGGTTATCACAGTCGGACGTTACACAGAGCCACAGTTCGCTGAACAGATGGTAAAACTTGGAAAAGCGGATCTGGTAGCATTCGGACGTCAGTCACTGGCTGATCCTCATACTCCGGAAAAGGCTCAGGAAGAAAGACTGGAAGATATGACACCTTGTATCGCATGTCTGCAGGGATGCGTTGCCAACATGTATGCAGGTAAACCTCTTTGCTGTCTGGTAAATCCAGTACTTGGACGTGAAGTTGAGGGACTTCCGAAAGCGGAAAAAGCAAAGAAAGTATACGTTATCGGTGGCGGTGTAGCAGGTATGTGTGCAGCATTCACAGCTAAGAGACGTGGACATGATGTAACATTATTTGAAGCAACAGATAAACTTGGCGGAAACATGAGACTGGCTGCTTACCCGCCGGGAAAAGGTGACATCACAGGTATGATCAGAAGCTATATCGTAAAATGCGAAAAAGCCGGCGTAAATATCAAGATGAACACAAAAGTAACAGCTCAGATGTTAAAAGAAGATACACCGGATGCTGTTATCCTCGCAACAGGATCTGAAACATTAGTTCTTCCATTTATCAAAGGTATCCATAATCCTGATATCGTATATGGTGTGGACTGCCTGGAAGGAACACGTCCGGTAGGACATAAAGTTTTAGTTGTAGGTGGAGGTATGGTAGGTGCCGAGACAGCAGATTTCCTTGCTGAACAGGGACATGAAGTATCTGTTATCGAGATGAGAGATGCGATCGGACCAGACGTAATCCACGAGCATCGTATCTTCCTTATGGAAGCCTTCGAAAAATACGGAATCGAGCAGATTACAAGCGCTGCTGTATCTGAAATCTTCTCAGATGGAGTAAGCTACAAGAATGCAGCGGATAAGTCTGATGAGACTATCTATGAAGCAAGAGGATTCGATACTGTAGTTCTTTCTATGGGATTCAGCTCCCGTTATACACACCGCGATGGTCAGAATGTTGTATATGATTTCGCTGATGAATTAAAGGACATCGTTCCGGAAGTTCATGTAGTAGGTGATGCAGTAAGAGCACGTCGTGCACTGGATGCTACAAAAGAAGCTTATGATGTGGCATTAAAACTTTAATCATTATATATAGAAATTGTAAGAAATGTGTATGTGACAGCTCGTAGTATGCGGGCTGTTATGAATAAAAGAAAACCAGGAGGGTTAAGATCATGGAAAAAAGAATTTCCGGACATACAGGCTTAATGGCATTATTTGGAACACCAGTTGGACATTCAGGATCTCCTGCAATGTACAACTTCAGCTTCCAGCATGATGGCTTAGATTATGCTTATATGGCATTTGACGTAACAGAAGAGGAAATGCCAAAAGTATTCGAGTCTATTCGTTTATTAAATATGCGTGGTGGTAACTTCACTATGCCATGCAAGAACATCGCAGCACAGCTGGTAGATAAGCTGTCACCTGCAGCTGAGATTATCGGAGCCTGCAATGTATTTGTTAACGATGACGGAGTGATCACAGGACACATTACAGACGGTGTCGGATTTGTTAAGAATCTGGAACTCAACGGAGTACCTGTAAAAGACAAAAAGGTTGTTGTTCTTGGAGCAGGTGGAGCTGCTACAGCAATTCAGGTTCAGCTGGCACTGGACGGAGCAAAAGAAGTAAATATCTTCAATATTAAAGATAAATTCTTCGAAAGAGCAGAAGGAACAAAGGCCAAATTAGCTGAAAAGTGCCCAGAGTGTGTAGTTACAGTAGACGACCTTGACGACAAGGCAAAACTGGAAGAAGCAATCAAAGCATGTGATATTCTTGTAAATGCTACAATTATGGGAATGAAACCACACCAGGATGTAACACTGGTAGATAAATCATTATTCCGTAAGGATCTGGTTGTTGCAGATACTGTATACAGCCCGGAAAAAACAAAGATGATTCTGGAAGCAGAAGAAGCAGGATGCAAGGCAATCGGCGGAGTAGGAATGCTTCAGCAGCAGGGAGCAGTAAACTATGGGCTGTTCGTAGGAAAAGAAATGCCGCTTGCTGAGTATCAGGAATTTCAGAAAGCACAGGCAAAATAAAACAACTTGATAAAGGAGAATGAGGGAATGAAAGCAAAGAAATATTTATGGTCTATCATCTGTGTATATTTTTGCTATCTGACACATGGTATTCAGGCAATCATTTTAAGCCAGAATAATGTGAATTTCGCAAAACAGTGGGGATTCAATATGTCAGATCCGCAGTCGGCAGCATATGCAGCAGGACTTGCAGCAGTAAGTACCGCAGTAGCATGGACTGGATTTGGTAAATTCGTAAGCGTATGGATCGGTGGAGAGATCTCAGACCGTGTCGGACGTAAGAAACTGATGATCGGTGGAGCAGCGTTATATATTATCTGCTTCCTTGGATTCTTATTTACTAAGAGTGCACTGGTTGCTTCTGTATGCGGTTTTGCATCTGGAGTTGCAACTTCTGGATTCTGGGATGCTTCAGGATATCCTGCAGTACAGGAAGCTTATCCGGCAGCACCTGGATCAGCACTTGTAGGAATCAAATTCTTCGTTTCACTGTCAGGTATGGTATATCCACTTCTGGTTGTACATAACGCAAACAGCGGAAACTGGAAATTAAATGTTATGATTCCGGTAGTTATGTCAATTATCTGTCTGGTACTTGCAATTATCGCACCATTCGTATATGATGATCAGAAGAAGGCATCAGAAGGAACTGATGGCAAATCAAAAGATGCAGTGCAGGCAGAGATCGATGCAGCGAAAGCAGCAATGCTTACAAAGCCAGGGAAATTTGTAGTATTTCTGGTAATGTTTTATGCATTCCTTTGCATGGCAATCATGTATGGTGCTCAGCAGTATACAAAAGCGTTCGGATTATCCGTATGTGGACTTTCTGAGATGCAGGCAGCAGGTATGACTTCTATTTATACGATTGGTTCTATCTGTGCAGTACTTTTCTGGGCATTCATGATGGCTAAATTAAAATGGAGCCCGCTGAAAGTTGTCTTGATTGATTCTATCTGTACTGCAGTAGCACTTGCAGGTGTTCTGTTTATTCATCAGGTAGCAATTATCTACATTGCAATTGCAATGTTAGGATTCTTTGCAGCAGGTGGTGCTCTTCAGACTGGCCTTGCAGTGGTTCAGTTATTCAACCCGGGACCAAAGGGAAGAAACACAGGTATTTATTACACATTTATGGGTGCAGCAAGCTACCTGATTCCGGTAGTAGCAGCACAGCTTACAAAAGCATCTGGTGAGGCAAATGCAGTATACAGCCTCATGATCATGTTATTAGTATTTGCAATCCTTGCTATTTTAAGTTCCCTCTACTTAGTAGCACAGCACAAGAAAATCTTCGGAAAGAGTGCATTGTAAAATATAATCAAGAATACAGAAAACCTGCCACCGGCAACTTTTCTTGTATATTTGGTATAAAAAGGGACTGTTGTTCCGAATAATGACGGATAGACAGTCCCTTTCTTTTAACATGGTATTGTTAAAAAAAAGACATTCATAGAAAACGTCGAAGAAATAGAGGAAAATACAGCTTATTCCATAGATATTTTTTATGGAATAACTGATATTATGTTATAGTAAATTTTTGATACCTGAAGCATACGAAAAAAATGTATGTAAAAATTATTAAAACGAAGGAGGACGCTCAAAGATGAGTCCGAAAAAAGCAAAAAGAGCTAATGAACTTCCTTATATTCCTCTTGGACCATTTCAGTGGAGAATTCCTGGAATCCATTACAGAGTAGAATATGTGGAATTTTTTCAGGGTCTGATCCTTGGCGCTACAGCTTTAAGTTCCATTCCGTACCTGACTGATAATCTTGGACTTCCATATGAACTTGCATGGAGCTGTGTCATCATTGAAGTATTTATGTATATGCTTCATGGATGGTTAGGAGATCCGGTAGTCCCGGGATGGATTACTCCGACACTTCCATTTACCCTGGCGTATTTAAATGGGTTTGAAAAAGGACCAGACAGAATCCAGGCGATGATCGCATTGCAGCTTCTGGTCGCATTTGTATTTATATTTATGGGAATTACGAAACTGGCAGACAAATTTGTAAATGGTGTGCCAAATTCAATTAAAGGTGGTATCCTGATCGCAGCACCGATTACGGTATTGCAGGGACAATTATCAGATGGAAGCCAGCTTATGACGGCACCGGTAGCAACGCTTGCCGGTACATTATTACTTGCATTTTTAAGCTTTTCACCGTTCTGTGAAAAGAACAGAAGTAAATATAAGATATTAGATATTATGGCAAAATACGGCAACTTGTTCCCATATCTGATCGCTATGGTGGCAGGAGTTGCGCTTGGAGAATTATCAAAACCTGTATTAGAACTTGGAACAGTCATCAGAATTCCTGATTTCAGTAATATATTCCATACAGTCAGTATCTTTGCGGTAGGTTTTCCGCCGCTTTCGAAATTTATCAGTGCCATACCTCTGGCTTTGATCTGTTATGTACTCGCGTTTGGAGATTTTGTTACATCGAAGACGCTGGTAGAGGAAGCGCAGGAGAGCAGAAGCGATGAATATATCGACTTTAACTCAAGCAGATCTAATCTGATCAGTGGCTTAAGAAACCTGATCCTTGCAATTTTTGCACCATTCCCACCGCTGGCAGGACCGTTATGGGTTGGAATGACCGTATCAGTAGCGATGCGTTACAAAGAAGGAAAGAAAGCAATGAAATCATTGATTGGTGGAATGAGTTCTTTCCGTATGGCGACATTTATCAGTGTTATCCTGGTACCGATCGTATCTTTCATGAAACCAATCATGGGAGTCGGATCAGCAATTACATTATTGTTCCAGGCTTATGTCTGTGCAAGAATTGGTATGGAATACTGTCAGTCTAACACAGATAAGAGTATTGCAGGTGTTATGGCAGCGGTATTGGCGTTCAAAGGATCCGGATGGGCATTGCTCGTCGGCTTTGCAATGAACCTGTTACTTTCTAATATGGATTTCCAGAAGAAAAAACTGGGAGTGCTTACAACAGAGGAACTGGATCAGGTAGATGCCAAAAGAGATGAAGAAGCGCAGAGGCTTCTTACACAGAAAAAACAGGGATAAAAAATATGTGCCTGTGTTATGTTGTGTGGCAGGATAATATATTAAAATAAATGTAATAAACATAAAATGAGGGCCTGTGGGAATATCCATGGGCCCTCTCTCTTTTTTCGTTTTTTACAATGCATCGTGCACAATCTGAAGTGCCTGATGTAATTTTTCTGCTCCGATCTGTCCAGGTGCAGAAGCCTGTGCTCCGGAACCAAATGTCAGACAGGAACCAAATGCCTCGCAGGCAATACGGCTGATACTTCCAAGTCCAGCCATAGACATGGTGATGATCGGTCTGTCGGCATAGTCTGATGCCATCTCTTCAGTAGCAGAAAGAAGGGTCAGAACATCTTTTTTGGTCTGTGGCATAACAGCCATTTTAGGAATATCGGCCCCCATATCCTGCATTTTGCGGAGACGGTAAATGAGATCAGATTTGGCAGGTGTTTTGTCAAAATCATGATTAGAGGCAATGACCTTTGCACCGGAAGCGTGGATTGCATCAATCATCTCCCGTACAATGTCATCTCCTGTAAAGATCTCTACGTCAATAATATCAGCATTGCCGGTTGCTGCAACTGCTTTGTTAAGGTCGGCATATTTTTCTGTGGACATTGGATGTACGCCGCCTTCTTTGTCTGTACGGAAGGTACAGAGAAGAGGAGTATCGCCCATTACATCACGAAGTTCTTTGACGAGTTCTGAGACTTTTGCAATATCTTCAACATCTTCGTACCAGTCCATCCGCCATTCCATCAGATCCATATGCATGCCAAGATATGTACGGGTAAGGGAAAGGATGTCTTCTTTTGTCTTTCCGACATTAGGAATGCAGATTGCCGGAATTCCATTTCCGAGTTCCAGATTTCTTACTTTTACAGTGTTCATAGAAAAAATTCTCCTTAATCTTCATAAACGTAGGAAATTCCCAGTTTTTCTTTCATGTATTCACTGTCCACACGCTTGCCGAGGATCAGTTCGATAGCTGCAATTGCCTGGAAGAGCATCATGCCCTGTCCGTTCATTGTTTTACATCCGGCGTGTCTTGCCATTTTCAACATTGCTGTTTCGTGTGGGGCGTAGACAACGTCTGTGACGATAAGATCAGGACGGAAGAAAGAAGGATCAGGAATATAAGTGATTCCTTCGAGTGGCTTCATTCCAACGCCTGTGGCATTTGTGAAAAGATAAGAAGAATGCATCTCTTCTTTTAATTTATCCAGATCTTCCAGAGGGTAGAATGTTGCTTTACAATTGGTATTTTCGTTAATTTTCTTTACCGTATCGAGTGCATTCTGTTTGAACTTGTCATCTCTTGCGAAGATAGACATCTCAGCAACACCATCCAGTGCAGCCTGGATCTCAACAGCAGTAGCAGCTCCGCCGGAACCTACAATTGTTACTTTCTTTCCGGTAGGGTCAATGTCATTGTCCTTTAAAGACTGTACATAACCGATACCGTCTGTGATGTGTCCGACCAGGTAGCCGTCTTTATTGACGATGGTATTTACCGCACCACAGAGTTTGGCAGCCGGAGAGATTTCATCCAGATACTGATGTACGATTGTCTTATTTGGCATAGAAACATTGGCACCACGCATCTTCAGTGCGCGTAAGCCCTTGATTGCATCTTCAAGTTCAGGTGCATCTACTTCAAATGCAAGATTTACAATGTCAACACCTAGCTTTTCGTAAGCTGCATTATGTGTTGCAGGTGACTGCGAGTGGCGGATTGGATAAGCCAGAAGACCGATTAATTCGGTGTGTCCGGTAATCTGATGTCTTTCCATAATAAGAATCTCCTTTTTGTAATAAAACTTTATCTTTGCTTATATTTTAACAAATTACAGATGCATAAACAAATGCTAAACAGATACGGAAATGATAGAAAATGACTATTGATCTGTAGTGCAAGTTCTATAAAGAGCGAAGAAGTGCATATACTTTAACAGCACAACGGGAAGGAGCAGGGAAAGTGGACACAGAACAGTTATATAAAGATATAAAAGCGAGAACAAACGGAGAAATCTATATCGGCGTTGTCGGACCGGTAAGAACAGGAAAATCGACATTTATCAAACGCTTTATGGATGTAATGGTGTTGCCAAGAATGGAAGATGAACATAAGAAAGAGCGGACAAGAGACGAACTTCCTCAGTCTGCGGCAGGCAAGACGATTATGACAACAGAGCCCAAATTTGTACCGAAAGATGCTGCAGTGATACGTCTGAACCAGGATGTTGAAGTAAGGATCCGTCTGATTGACTGTGTCGGATATATGGTAAAGGGTGCTTCGGGACACGAGGAGGCCGGGCATGAACGTATGGTAAAGACTCCGTGGTATCAGGAAGAAATACCATTTACCAAGGCAGCGGTGATCGGTACACAAAAAGTGATTCATGAACATGCAACGATAGGAATCGTGGTAACAACCGATGGAACGATTACAGATATTCTGCCGGAAAATTATGAAGATGCGGAGGCACGGACTATAAGAGAACTTCAGTCTATCCGAAAACCATTTGTAGTACTGGTGAATTCAAAAAAACCACATGGCCAGGAGGCTAAGGAGAAGGCAAAAAAACTGGAAGATACATATGGAGTTAAAGCAATGACCGTAAATTGTGAACAAATAAAGGAAGAAGATATTTATCGGATTCTGGAGGCCGTTTTGTATGAATTCCCGATATCTGAGGTACAGTTTTATATACCGAAATGGGTGGAAATGCTTCCGGTTACACACAAGATCAAACAGGACCTTCTGGAACATATACAAAAAATCCTCGAACACCTGGAAGAGATCAGAGATGCGGCAGCTTTAACCGGAAGACCGGAAAGTCCATACATAAAAGACTGGTATGTAGAACAGATACAGATGGATACAGGCTGTGTTATCATTCAGATCCACATGTATGAAAAATATTATTATGAAATGTTAAGTGAGATGACAGGAACTACGATCACAGGCCAGTATGATCTGATAAAGACGATGCAGAAACTTTCAATCTTAAAGAATGAATATGAAAATGTAGAAGATGCATTTACTGCAGTCCGGATGAAAGGGTATGGAGTAGTCAGCCCGACAAAAGAAGAGATCGTACTGGATGAACCAGAGATTATCAGACAGGGAAATAAATATGGGGTGAAAATTCATTCGCAGGCGCCGTCCATTCATTTGATCCGTGCTAATATAGAGACGGAGATAGCCCCGATTGTTGGAAATGAGCAGCAGGCGAAAGATTTGATCCAGTATATTAAAAATGAGGAAAAAATGGAAGGAGGTATCTGGAAAACCAGTATATTCGGAAAGACAGTAGAAGAACTTGTCATGGACGGGATGAAGAATAAAATGGCAGTTATTAATGACGAAAGCCAGGAAAAACTTCAGGATACTATGCAAAAGGTTGTGAATGACAGTAATGGAGGCATGGTGTGTATCATTATTTAGAATTATGACTTAAAATTCAAAAAACACTTGAAATATAGAATAGAATGTGTCTATAATATGAATTAGGAATTGGTAAAGGGGCCATACTCGTCAGGGTGTGGTCTCTTTTTTTTACCATAATAGACAATAAGAATCTGGAGGATGATAAAAATGAAAGATTACACGTTCAAAGTACCGCAGGATATTGTATTTGGTGTAGGCTCTTTAAAAAGACTGCCGGAGCTTCTTGAAAAAAGCGGATCTAAAAAGATGATGGTAGTATCAGACAGAGGACTGGAGAAATTAGGAGTCGTACAGAAAGTGCTGGATATTGTGGAGGCAGAAGGTATAGAAACAGTAAGTTTCCTTGATATTCTTCCAAACCCTACAGTAGATATGGTAAATGCGGCGACAAAGGTATATAAGGAATCAGGAGCGACAAGTATAGTTGCACTTGGAGGAGGAAGCCCGATGGATGTTGCCAAGGCAGTAGGTGTTCTGGCAAGATACGGCGGATCCATTACAGAGTATGAAGGTGCACATCTTGTTCCGGGACCGATCGAACCAATCATAGCAATCCCTACTACAGCAGGTACCGGAAGTGAAGTTACGGCGTTCTCCGTTATTACAGATACCACCAGAAATTATAAATTAACGGTTTTCAGCTATGAATTACTTCCAAAATACGCACTGTTAGATCCGGAGATGATCATGTCTGTACCACCGATGGTTGCGGCTTCATGTGGAATTGATGCACTGATCCATGCATGGGAAGCATATACATCACTTGGCGCTTCACCGTTTTCTGATGCAATGGCAGAAAAAGCAATGGAACTGATCGGCGGTAATATCCGTAGATTTGTGGCAAACAGAAAGGACGAGGAAGCTGCATGTGCAATGATGTCAGGAAGTATGTTTGCGGGAATTGCATTTGCTTGGGCAAGACTTGGAGATGTACATGCCATGTCACATCCGGTCAGCGCATTCTTTGGTGTACAGCATGGAGTGGCCAATTCAATCCTTCTTCCGGTAATTGTAGAATATAATGCGCTGGCAGATCATGGACGTTACGAAAAGATTTACAATTATATCAGCGAAGAAAAAGAGCCGGTGAAAGATTTTAAACCGGAAATGCTGGTAGAAGAAATCAAGAAACTGAATGCATCTATGGGAATTCCAAAAACACTTTCCGAGGTCGGTGTAACCGAAGATAAGATTCCACAGATGGCTGCAGATGCGATGAAGAGTGGAAATATTGCGGCTAATCCAAGACAGACAACATTAAAGGATGTGGAGATGTTGTACCGCAAAGCTTTATAGTATGATATTTTATTGATTCTGTATGTGTAAGATTGCATTATTTTCATAAAAGGGTTAAAATATAAAAGTATATGACTATCACAAATGAACGTTGGAGGTACGATATGAGAGTAGCAATTATTACGGCAAATACAGATATATACAAAGGAACGAAAGCGAATGAAAGCGGGGAAGCAGTGAAGCTTGTGGCAGAAGAAGCTGGACTTGAAGTTGTCTTTATGCGGGCACTTCCACTGGACAGAGAAGTATTGTCAACTGTTATGAAGCGCATGACAGATGGAAAAACAGCAGATCTGATCCTTACAACAGGCGGTGCGGGATGTAATCCAGGTGACTGTACACCAGAAGCAACAATGAATATTGTAGACAGACCGGTACCGGGGATTCCTGAAGCAATGAGAGCGCATACTATGAAACTGACAAGACGCAGTATGCTGAACAGAAGTGTGGCCGGAATCAGTGGAGATACACTGATCGTAAACCTTCCGGGAAAAGCACAGGCAGTAAAAGAAAGTCTCAGATTCTTACTTCCGGAACTTGTGCATGCTGTAAAGGTTATCAAGGGAGAGGCATAAAGAATGAAGATCACGTACCTGGATCACAGCGGTTTTGCTGTAGAATACAAAAAATATGTATTGATCTTCGACTGGTATAAAGGTAAACTTCCTGAATTTGATTCGGAAAAAGAAATTTATGTATTTTCCAGCCATTCACATTATGATCATTTTGACCGGAAAATATTTGAGCTGGAGGACATATATCCGAACGTAAGATATGTACTGTCGGCAGATATTACAGAAAAGCCGGTCCCTTCAAAGGTATGGTTTGTTATTGCCGACAAAGAATATCGGATTGGTAATCTGAAAGTACAGACACTTCATTCTACGGATGCGGGTGTAGCATTTCTTGTGTATGTAGATGATAGGATTATTTATCACGCAGGAGATCTGAACTGGTGGCATTGGGAAGAAGAAAGTGAATATTATAACGAACAGATGCGGATGGATTATCAGAAAGAAATCCATAAATTAAAAAATATACGGATTGATGTAGCATTTGTTCCGTTAGATCCAAGACAGGAAGAGCAATATTACTGGGGACTGGATTATTTCATGAAGCATACAGATACAGAACTGGTCTTTCCGATGCATATGTGGGGACACTATGAAGTTTATGAGAAACTTATGAATAATCCGCAGGCAGAATCCTATAAAGAACATGTAATGCATGTAAAGGTACCAGGACAGGTATTCGAATTGCCATAAGTCTGAAAGAAATTGTCTGATTATGAAATCGGAAAAAAGGTTTGTTATTTTGAATAAATAGTGCTATAATAATAAACGCTTTTGAAAAGTGCAAGTAAGACAGGTAATCGCAGCTGCAGATGCCGAAAGGCAGCAGGTGAGGAAAGTCCGGGCTTCACAGGGCAGGATGCCGGATAACGTCCGGTGGAGGCGACTCCAAGGATAGTGCAACAGAAATATACCGCCAGGATATAATTCTGGTAAGGGTGGAAGGGCAGTGTAAGAGACTACCGCCTTGCTGGTAACAGCAGGGGCATATGTAAACCCCATTCGAAGCAAGACCGGATAAAGACAATGTGGCGGCCCGTCACGTCTTAGGTAGGTTGCTTGAACCCATTGGTAACGATGGGTCTAGAAAGATGATTACCCAACGACATAACCCGGCTTATCGTTTTGCTTGCAATTTGAATGAATATAAAAATACCGTCTGATATTAATTATCAGGCGGTATTTTTTGCTTTATTTGCGTCTTCCGTCATATTTTTCTTCGCAGTATTTACAGCGGTAAACTTCTTTTTCAGGATCTGTAAGTACGAAGACATGATCCAGTCCCTGCTCGATCGAAGTGATGCAGCGAGGATTCTTGCAGTGAATCACGTTGCGGATTTCGTGAGGCAGATGGAGAGCTTTTTTGTCTACGATCTCAGAATTTTTTATAATATTTACGGTAATATTATGATCAATAAAACCGAGGATGTCCAGATCCATAAAGTCGATCGGACACTCAATTTTCATGATATCTTTCTTTCCCATTTTATTACTCTTTGCATTTTTTATGATTGCAACGCAGCAGTCCAGTTTATCCAGATGCAGGTATTTATAGATATCCATGCTTCGCCCTGCCTGGATATGATCCAGAACAAATCCTTCTTCAATACGTCCGACAGTTAATGTATTTTTTACCATTGTTATCTTCCTCCTAAACTTCAATTCCCAAAAGTGTAAGTATCAGTGCCATACGGATGTAAACACCATATTGTACCTGTTTGAAATAAGCAGCTCTTGGGTCATTGTCTACTTCTGTGGCGATTTCATTTACCCTTGGGAGTGGATGGAGAATATACATATCATCTTTCGCAAGCTCCATTTTCTTGTTGTCCAGGATGTAGAAGTCTTTCATACGTACATAATCTTCTTCGTTGAAGAAACGTTCTTTCTGAACACGGGTCATGTAAAGAATGTCCAGATCAGGAAGGGCATCTTCCAGTCGTACTACCTCTTCGTAAGGAATATTCTGACGGTCTAATACATCGTTCTTGATATAGCTTGGAAGCTTTAATTCTTCCGGTGAGATCAGAACAAAACGGATCCCCGGATAACGTACCAGTGCATGGATCAGAGAGTGTACGGTACGGCCGAATTTCAGATCGCCGCATAATCCGATTGTCATATTATCGAGTCGACCTTTTAAAGAACGGATTGTAAGCAGATCTGTAAGTGTCTGGGTCGGATGCTGGTGTCCACCGTCACCGGCATTGATCACCGGAATTGTGGCATGCTGGCTTGCAACCATAGCGGCACCCTCTTTTGGATGGCGCATTGCACAGATATCTGCAAAGCAGGAAATTACACGAATCGTATCTGCTACACTTTCCCCTTTGGAAGCAGAACTTGAATCTGCGGATGAGAAACCAAGAACGCTGCCACCCAGATTGATCATAGCTGCTTCATGGCTTAATCTGGTACGTGTGCTCGGTTCATAGAAAAGAGTGGCAAGCTTTTTGCCTTCACATGCGTGTGCATATTTTTTCGGATTTGCCTCGATATCTTTTGCAAGATCCATTAAATTGTCAAGTTCTTCCACAGAAAAATCCAGTGGACTTAATAAGTGTCTCATGTCAAAACCTCCTGTTTTATAAATAAGTTAATAAATCATCGACAGATTTTCTCTTAGGTGCATCAGGATCAATATCAGGATATCCGATGGCGATGAGAGCAGCAAGCTCCTGATCTTCCGGAATATGTAAAAGATCGGTGATGCCGTCTTCATCCCAGATGCCCATGATTACAGTTCCAAGACCAGCTTCGTGAGCGGCAAGGCAAAGTGTCTGACTTGCAACACCGACATCGAACATCTGCCAGCGGTCTTCTTTTTTGGTGCTGTAGGAACCGTCGCGTTCAAAACCGCAGCGCCCTTTTTTGAAAGTAACTGCAATAAGCATTGGTGCCTGCTTTATAATTTTTGCGTTGAAATCTGGGGTGTAATCAGTAACGATTTTATCAAGAATAGAAGAATCTTCGATTGCGATATATCGAGTGATCTGAGTGTTCTTCCAGGAAGGAGAATAAGATGCTGCACCGATCAGGGATTCTAAAGTTGCGTGATCTACAGGATCAGGCTTGAATTTGCGAATGCTTCTTCTTGTTTTGATACATTCTAAAGTATTCATGGTTTTACCTCCGTTTTCAAATCTCTCATACATCATATAATATTTAACGATGATTTTCAATGTCTTGAAAAATTTTTCGATGATTTTTTTAAATCAGGATGGGTAGATTTTATTTTTGGAATGTATTATAATTTAATAAATACGCAGATTTCCTGCATAATATACAAAAAGGAGAGAGTAAATGACATCATTGGAAGAACTTAGAACGCAGTTAAGTGATGTTGATGATCAGATTACGGATCTTTATGAAAAGCGAATGAAGATTTGTGAGGATCTCGGGACCTGTAAGATTAAAAATGGTTATAAAACATTTGACCGTCAGCGTGAAAAGAATAAAATAGCAGAAGTGATGGGAAAAGTTTCATCAGACTTTAATAAAAAAGGAATCGGAGAAGTATATGAACTGCTTCTTGCGATCAGTAGAAAATTACAGTACAAGCAGCTTGTAGAAGCAGGTGCACTTGGAAGACTTCCGTTTATCGGCATTGATTCACTGGATAAGGATACAGCAAGGGTAGTATTTCAGGGAACAGAAGGGGCTTACAGTCAGGCGGCAATGGAACATTATTTTGGAAAAGGATGTAACAGCTATCATGTACATACATTCCGGGAGGCAATGGAGGCAATTGAAGAAGGCGCGGCAGATTATGCAGTACTTCCGATTGAAAATTCAACAGCGGGAGCAGTGAATGAAATCTATGACCTTCTGGTAGAATTTGAAAATTATATTGTCGGAGAGACGATCATCCCGATCAAAAATACATTGTCAGGATTACCGGGAACAGATATATCTGAGATTGAACGTGTATATTCCAAGGTGGAAGCACTTATGCAGGCATCGCATTTTCTGGGAGAACACGGAGACTGGCAGCAGATCAGTGTAGCGAATACCGCACTTGCTGCAAAGAAGATACTTGAAGACCAGGATAAACATCAGGCGGCTGTATGCAGTGCTTATGCGGCATCCGTATACGGACTTTCTGTGCTTGCAGATAGTATCAATGATGAAAAGAATAATTCGACCAGATTCATCGTTATCACAAACCAGAAAGTATTCTTAAAAGATGCGAAGAAGATAAGCATTTGTCTGGAGCTCCCTCATGAAAGCAGTTCTCTTTATCATCTGCTTTCACATTTTGCGTATAATGATCTGAATATGACAAAAATTGAATCCCGGCCGATGGAAGGAAAAAGCTGGGAATACCGCTTCTTTATTGATTTCGAGGGAAATCTTGCGGATCCCGCGGTGAAAAATGCAATCAGGGGACTTCGTGAAGAGGGAAGAAATTTAAGAATTCTTGGAAATTACTAGGCATAGCAGGTCGGATATAAAATTGGAGGAATGACAAATGAGAACAAATGAGCTGATGTTATATAAACATATGGAGGAAGGACAGATCCTTCAGGATATGACATTCTTAATGGAGAATTATCAGAATGATTACTATAACATGGAAGATATGAAGGGACTGTTATATGATGCGGTCAACGAGATTCTGGAGATGGCTGTAAGCCACGGATTCGAGGGAGATCTCTGGCATAATTATCTGACTTACCTGATGGCAAGTCATGAGAATGCTTACAGTACCTCCTGTGAGATCGTAGGACCAGTAGACGGAAGTATCAACCAGGTTGCACTGCATGATTTTGAAATCTTCAAAGAATTATTTGATTATGACTTTGCAGATCTGGAGAATGTGATGGGTGTGGACTGTATCTCTATGTTACATGATTATGTCGGAACCAGCGGACACGGAAGTGTGTTCAATCAGAGAATCCGCGACCGTATCTGTGATCTGAGCAAAGCACTTGCAGAAACTGAGACCGCGGTAGAATTCAAGGATATCATGACACAGTTCTACAAGGAATTCGGTGTAGGAAAGCTAGGACTTCACAAAGCGTTCCGTATCGCACATACAGAAGAAGGGGCATTGATCGAGCCGATCACGAAGATTGCACACGTACATTTGGATGATCTGGTCGGATATGAGATTGCCAAGAAAAAGCTGATCGATAATACAAAAGCATTTGTAGAAGGCAAGAAAGCCAATAACTGTCTGTTATTCGGTGATGCCGGAACAGGAAAATCGTCTTCCATCAAAGCAATCCTGAATCAGTATTACGATCAGGGACTTCGTATGATCGAAGTATACAAGCACCAGTTTAAGGATCTGAATGATGTGATCGCACAGATCAAGAACCGTAATTACAAATTCATCATTTACATGGACGATCTTTCTTTTGAAGAGTTTGAGATCGAATATAAATACCTGAAGGCAGTGATCGAAGGCGGACTCGAGAAGAAGCCGGATAACGTACTAATCTATGCAACTTCGAACAGAAGACACCTGATCCGTGAGACATTCAAAGATAAAGAAGACAGAGATGAAGAACTTCATACAAATGATACTGTTCAGGAAAAGCTGTCCCTGGTGGCAAGATTCGGTGTTACGATCTACTTTGGAAAACCGGATAAGAAGCAGTTCCAGGAGATCGTACGTGAACTGGCAAAGAAGAACGGAATTGATATGCCGGATGATGAATTATTGCTGGAAGCAAACAAGTGGGAATTAAGCCACGGAGGATTATCCGGAAGAACCGCCCAGCAGTTTATCGATTACCTGGCAGGAACCAGATAAGATTTGAAAAAAGATCTTACAACCGGAAATGTGACAAAGACAATGCTGCTGTTTGCAGGTCCTATGATCTTGGGAAACCTGCTGCAGCAGTGTTATAATATTGTGGACATGCTGATTGTCGGAAGGGCGCTTGGGGCGGGGGCTCTGGCGGCAGTAGGCTCGGCATACAGTCTGATGACATTTCTGACTTCGGTGCTGATCGGAATGTGTATGGGAAGCGGATCATTATTTTCTTATTCAATCGGAAAACGGGATACGGCGCGGCTACAATATGAAATGACGGCATCATTTTCCTTTATTGGAATCGTGACGATCGTGATGAACATTGTTGTGTTTGTGTGTATGAAACCGATCCTGAATATTCTTCAGATACCGGAGGACATTTATGGAATGATGCAGGAATATGTATGGTATATATTCTGGGGCATCTTTTTTGTTTTTCTTTATAATTACTTTTCGTTTCTGCTAAGAGCGGCGGGAGATTCGGTGGTGTCACTGGTATTCCTGGGAATTTCTTCGGGACTGAATATTGTGCTGGATCTTGCACTGGTGTATGGAATCCGTATGGGAATCAAAGGCGCGGCGATCGCGACAGTCATATCCCAGATTGTATCCGGGATTGGAATCTGTATTTATACATGGATGAAAATGCCGGAATTACGTTTTTCCCTGCGGCCGGAAAGAATAAAGGAAAGCCAAAGTGTAATGGGAGAAGTGGTGCGCTATTCGGCTGCGTCAAGTATCCAGCAGTCAGTGATGAATTTTGGAATCCTGATGATACAGGGTCTGGTCAACAGCTTTGGAACCGCAGTCATGGCGGCATTCGCAGCGGCTGTGAAGATTGATTCATTTGCTTATATGCCGGCGCAGGAATTTGCAAATGCATTTTCTATCTTCATTTCCCAGAACCGGGGAGCCGGAAAGGAAAAAAGAGTACAGAAAGGTGTCCGTAGTGCAGTAACGGTATCAGCGGCATTCTGTATCTGTGTGTCGGTGCTGATCTACTTTGGAGCCAGATATCTGATGCTGGCATTTATCGACGGCAGTGAGCATGAGATCATCCGCGTCGGGATACAATATCTGCATATCGAAGGTGCATTTTACTGTGGAATCGGTATTCTGTTCTTGTGGTATGGGTATTACAGAGCGGTCGGAAGACCGGAGATGTCGGTGGTGCTGACGGTGATCTCGCTTGGAACGAGAGTGCTGCTTTCTTATACACTGGCACCGATAAAGTCGATTGGAGTGATTGCAATCTGGTGGTCAATTCCGATTGGATGGTTCCTGGCAGACGTGACAGGATATGTCTATTTGCAATATATGAATAAGAAGGCAAAAATGTGCAGGAATTAATCCTGCACATTTTTTATATTCGATATATCAGAATCGATGACGAGTGAATAGTTTGTATAGTAAACGACGAATCCCGGTTTTGCACCGTTTGGTTTCTTAACGTGTTTTTTCTGAATGTAGTCGATCTCTACTTTGTCAGCACCACGATTCTTAGAATAGTAAGCGGCCAGACGACCTGCTTCTTCAAAGGTACAGTCCGGAAGTTCATCCCCGCCGCTTTTGACGATAACGTGAGATCCCGGAGCACCCTTTGCATGGAACCACCAGTCATTGCCATTGGCAAAAGAAAAAGTAAGTTCTTCATTTTGCAGGTTGTTCTTTCCAACGTACATATCATAACCATCACTGGAAATGTAATGCATTGGTTTGCTGGTCAGTTTAACTTTTTTCTTCGTATGTTTTCTGCGGATATAGCCGCTCTGCATCAGTTCCTCTTTGATCTGGGCAAGATCCGCTTCGCTCAGAGCAATGTCAAGTGCGTTGCTGATAGATTCCAGATACTGGATATCATCGGCAGTTTCCTGGATCAGCTCCGTCAATGCTTCAAATGTACGCTTCTGTTTGTTGTATTTTGCAAAATAACGTTGCGCATTCTCGCCCGGAGTCTGTGTCGGATCAAGCGGGATAGTAATCTCTTCGTTGGTATAATAATTCAGGGCAGTCAGTTCTTTTGATCCCGGTTCCAGATTATAGCCGTAAGTATTGATCAGTTCTCCGTAAACTTTATATTTGTCACGCTTTTCCGTTCCCTTTAACTGCTTGGACTGAAGATCGTATTTTTTGCGGTTCCGTTCCAGTGCTGTCTGGACAACGTGCCGGAGATCTGCACTTTTCTGATGGATTCTGGTCAGTGTGTTACGTGTGGAATAATACGTATAGAGGACTTCCGAGATGGAAAAGAACTCTTTTTTTGTATATTCGTTAAAATGTGTGACCGGAAGGGCGCTGAATTCCTTTGGTGCATTTCCATTATAATAAATAGAAGGATGGAAATTTCCCTGTCTTACGTCCTCCATATAATAGGTAAACTGACGGTACAGATGTGTCAGTACATCTTCGGAAAGATCATGCGCCGTCATGGAAGAGTCCACACCTGCAAGATAACAGATCTCTTCGGCAATGACCGGGCTGATACCTGTCATGCTGGAATAGATTGCTTTGGATACCGGCATCGGTTTTGCAAGGATTGCCGAAATGAATTCTTCCTGCGTAGCCGTCATCGGATTCTTTTTCGACATCGTATCCGGAATAAAGTAATCGCGTCCCGGCAATACTTCACGTACCGAACTCATCTGTGCAGAGACGTGCTTGATACTGTCGATGATGCGTCCGTTCAGATCACAGAAAATAATGTTGCTGTGTTTTCCCATGATCTCGATGATCAGTTTTTTCCTGCACAAGTCACCCATCTCATCCAGATGCTCAATATCCAGGTGGATGATACGCTCGAGTGACGGCTGGGAGACTGCGGTGATCCGTCCGCCTCCGATATGCTTGCGCAGAAGCATGCAGAATCCAGGAGCTGTCATCGGACTTGGTTTGTTCTCGTTGGTTAAATAGATAAGTGGAAGAGAAGCACTGGCAGAGATATAGAGCCTTTTTTGTCCTTCATTTCCTTTTATTGTTAAAAGCAGTTCGTCATTTTCTGGCTGGGCGATCTTGGAGATACGTCCGCCGACCAGAGTATGTTCTAATTCCTGAACGACTGCTGCGACTGTGATTCCGTCAAAAGCCATACAAAGACCTTCCTTTCCTTACAGAATTTCATATTTGTCTAGTATAGCATAGTTGACGAACTTTGCCAAATGTCTTATAATAAATGCTGGTTTATTTTAAATAATGAATAAGAAGAGGATCATATCATGATTAAGAGTATGACAGGATTCGGACGCTGCGAAGCGGCTGATGAGGAACGTAAATTCACGGTTGAGATGAAGGGAGTGAATCATCGTTATCTGGATGCCAATATCCGTATGCCGAAGAAGCTTAATTTTTTTGAAAGTGCCATTCGAAGCCTTTTAAAGGAAAGTGTTCATCGTGGAAAGGTGGACATCTTTATTACATATGAAGACTTTTCAGAGAGTCAGGTCTCTTTAAAATACAATGAGACACTGGCAGCAGAATATCTGGAAAAGTTTAAAATGATGGAAGAAAAATTCTCACTGGAGAATGACATCCGTGTATCCACATTGTCCCGTTATCCGGAAGTCCTCACAATGGAAGAGAAGATGGATGATGAAGAAGAACTGTGGAAAGGACTTAAGAAAGCACTGGATGGTGCGATCGCACAGTTCGTACAGACTAGAACCGTAGAGGGAGAGAATCTGAAGAAGGATCTGATCGCGAAGCTGGACGGTATGCTTGAACTGGTCGGACAGATTGAAGAACGTGCACCGAAGATCATTGCGGAGTACAGAGAAAAGCTAGAAGGAAAAGTAAAAGAACTTCTGGAGGACACACAGATCGATGAGGGACGGATCGCATCAGAGATCGTGATCTTTGCGGACAAGATCTGTACCGATGAAGAAGTGGTACGTCTGAGAAGTCATGTGGAACATATGAAGGCAACCCTTCAGTCTGATGACAGTGGAATCGGACGTAAGCTTGATTTCATTGCACAGGAGATGAACCGTGAAGCGAATACGATTCTTTCGAAGGCGAATGATCTGGAGACTTCCAATATCGGAATCGAACTTAAGACAGAGATTGAGAAAGTCAGAGAGCAGATACAGAATATTGAATAAATCAGATTGTTAAGAAGATTAAAAGAGGGTATCGAAATGAGAGAAAAAGGGATTCTGATCGTTGTATCAGGTTTTTCAGGTTCCGGTAAGGGAACCATTATGAAAGAGCTGTTAAAACAGTATGATAATTATGCATTATCTATTTCCGCCACCACCAGAAATCCGCGTCCGGGAGAAGAAGACGGACGGGAATATTTCTTCAAAACTGTAGAAGATTTTGAAAAAATGATTGCGAAAGAAGAACTGATAGAGTATGCTAGGTACGTGGATAATTACTATGGAACGCCGCGTGCATATGTAGAGGAGCAGTTAGAGGCAGGAAAAGATGTGATTCTTGAGATAGAAATTCAGGGAGCGTTGAAAGTAAAAGAAAAATTCCCGGATACACTGCTTTTGTTTGTAACACCGCCGAGCGCAGAGGAACTTAAGAGCCGTCTGGTGGGCCGTGGAACAGAGACAATGGACGTGATCGAATTCCGCATGAACCGTGCGAAAGAAGAAGCACTGGAGATGGATCAATATGATTATCTGATCATAAATGATGACTTGCAGGAATGCGTAGAAGAGATGCATCAGATCATCCAGGGTGAGCACAGAAGAAGTTTCCGTAACGCTGAATTTATAGAGCATATGAAAGAAGAATTGAAAGGAGAATAAGTGTATGTTACATCCATCTTACACAGACTTAATGAAAGTAGTAAATAAAGACGTTGAAGAGGGCGAAACAAAGGTAGTTAACAGCCGTTATTCCATCGTTATGGCTACAGCAAAGAGAGCAAGAGAGATTATTGACGGATCTATGCCGCTCGTTGATGTAAAGGTTGGCGAAAAGCCGCTTTCTATTGCAATTGATGAGATGAATCAGGGAAAGATGACGATTATTGCACAGGATGAAGAGGAAGAAGAATAAAATCTGACACCTTAAGGATCCGTTGCAGACGGATTCTTTCAGACACATTGCTGACTGAGATACAAAAGGCAGATGCCGCAAGGTGTCTGCCTTTCTTGAACTGGATATAGCAAGATAGCAAAGATGTGTGTCGAATAGAATGCATACTGCAAAAATCAGAAATAAATAAAAAGGAGAACCGAATGAATATATTTTTCGTATCACTTGGCTGTGATAAGAACCTGGTAGATTCAGAGGTCATGCTTGGACTTCTGGATGCGAAAGGATACCAGATTGTTGATGATGAGACACTGGCAGATGTTATGGTGATTAATACCTGTTGTTTTATTCATGACGCAAAAGAAGAAAGTATCCAGACGATTCTGGATATGGCAAGATATAAAGAAGAAGGAAGATTAAAGGCATTGGTTGTAACCGGATGTCTGGCACAGAGATATAAGCAGGAGATTATTGATGAGATCCCGGAAGTTGATGTAGTGCTTGGAACGACTTCGTATGATAAGATTGTAGAAGCAGTAGAAGAAGCACTGGAAGGTAAATCAGAAGTAGAACTTGCCGATATCAATGCGCTGCCGCTTCCGGAGACAAAGAGACTTGTGACGACCGGAGGTCACTATGCATATCTGAAGATTGCAGAAGGCTGTGACAAACACTGTACATACTGTATTATCCCGAAAGTCCGTGGAAATTACCGCAGTGTACCGATGGAGCGTCTGATCAAAGAAGCACAGGAACTGGCTGACCAGGGCGTAAAAGAACTGATCCTGGTTGCACAGGAGACAACGGTATATGGACAGGATATTTACGGTGAAAAATCCCTGCATAAGCTTCTGAAAGAGTTATGTCAGATCAAAGGAATCCGCTGGATCCGCCTTCTGTACTGTTATCCGGAAGAGATTGATGACAATCTGATACAGGTAATGAAAGAAGAACCGAAGATCTGCCATTATCTGGATCTCCCAATCCAGCATGCAAGCGATGCGATCTTAAAGAGAATGGGAAGAAGAACTTCCAAGCAGCAGCTGATCGATACGATCACAAAACTGAGAAAAGAGATTCCGGATATCGCACTTCGTACAACGTTGATCACCGGTTTCCCAGGGGAGACACAGGAGCAGCATGAAGAAGTAATGGAATTCGTAGATGAGATGGAATTTGAAAGACTGGGCGTATTTACTTATTCGCCGGAAGAAGATACTCCGGCGGCGACCATGCCGGATCAGATCGACGAAGAAGTAAAAGAAGACCGTCAGGCAGATATTATGGAGCTGCAGCAGGAGATTGTATTCGATCAGGCAGAAGATATGATCGGAAAAGAAGTACTGGTTATGATCGAAGGAAAAGTTGCCGATGAGAATGCATATGTCGGAAGAACTTACCGCGATGCACCGAATGTAGACGGACTGATTTTTGTAAATACCGATGAAGAACTGATGACTGGTGATTTCGCAAAAGTGAAAGTTACCGGAGCAGCAGAATATGATTTGATAGGAGAGTTGATATAATGAATTTACCAAATAAGTTAACTGTTTTAAGAGTAATCATGGTTCCGTTTTTTGTATTTTTCATGCTGACAGGCGTGGGCGGAGCTGCAAACAAATGGATCGCATTGATTATTTTCTGCGTGGCAAGTCTTACAGATATGCTGGACGGAAAGATCGCCAGAGCCAGAAATCTTGTAACCAATTTCGGAAAGTTTATGGATCCGCTGGCAGATAAACTGCTTGTATGTTCGGCTATGATCTGCATGATCCCGCTTGGAAAACTGCAGGCATGGTTTGTAATCGTAATTATTGCAAGAGAATTTATCATCAGCGGATTCCGTCTGGTAGCAGCAGACAACGATATTGTGATCGCTGCAAGCTACTGGGGAAAATTCAAAACGGTATCCCAGATGTTCATGCTGATCCTTCTGATCGCAGATCTTGGCGGTGCATTTAACATGATCGCACAGGTACTGATCTGGGTATCTCTGGTACTTACAATCGTATCTTTGATCGATTATATTGCAAAGAATGTACAGGTACTGACACAGGGCGGTATGTAGACTCAGAAGAAATTTGTAAAAAAGGCAGATAAGGATTCTTTTGAAAGAAAACAGGTCGAAAGAGATATGAGAAGGTTCTTCTTCGGGAATGGTATTTCCCAGAGAAGAACCTTTTGCAAATTGTGCCAAAAAAAGAGAAAATTCCATATAAAAATGTAGAGAAAAATCAATTGACGAATGTCGAAATATATGAGAAAATAAATACAAGTATGGATGTTAAAGAGATAACAAACCTTACGATAAGCAAACTTACATAGTTGAAAGGAGTTTTAAAATGATTTATTCACAGGAAGTAGAAATGATGTGTCCGGTAGCTCAGGGTGCAAACCACGGACCAGCTCCGATTCCGGAAGAAGCAAAATGGGTTCAGGCTAAGGAAATTAAAGATATCTCTGGTTTTACACATGGTGTAGGCTGGTGTGCTCCTCAGCAGGGTGCCTGTAAATTAACACTGAATGTTAAAGACGGTATCATCCAGGAGGCTCTTGTTGAGACTATCGGATGTTCAGGAATGACACATTCAGCAGCTATGGCTTCTGAGATTCTTCCAGGAAAAACTATTTTAGAGGCATTAAACACAGACCTTGTTTGTGACGCTATCAATACAGCAATGCGTGAGTTATTCCTGCAGATCGTATACGGAAGAACTCAGAGTGCATTCTCTGAAGACGGACTTGCTATCGGAGCCGGACTGGAAGACCTCGGAAAAGGACTTCGTTCACAGGTTGGTACAATGTACGGAACATTAGCTAAAGGTCCTCGTTACCTTGAAATGGCAGAAGGATATGTAACAGGTATCGCTCTTGATGAGAACGATGAGATCATCGGATATCAGTTCGTAAGCCTTGGAAAATTTACAGACTTCGTAAAAGCTGGAGACACTCCAAACGAAGCTTGGGAGAAAGCAAAAGGACAGTACGGACGTGTTGCAGATGCAGTTAAGATCATCGACCCACGTAAGGAGTAATCTCAATATTTTAAGGTAATTTAATCAGGAGGATAAATTAATGGCTTTATTTGAATCATATGAAAGAAGAATTGATAAAATCAATGAAGTATTGGCTGGTTATGGTATTTCTTCTATCGAAGAAGCACAGCAGATCACAAAGGATGCCGGACTTGATGTATACAATCAGATCAAAGGTATTCAGCCAATCTGTTTTGAAAATGCATGCTGGGCATACATCGTAGGTGCAGCAATCGCAATCAAAAAAGGATGTAAGACAGCAGCAGAAGCTGCAGCAGCAATCGGAGAAGGACTTCAGGCTTTCTGTATTCCTGGATCAGTTGCTGATCAGAGAAAAGTAGGTCTTGGACATGGTAACTTAGGAAAGATGCTTCTGGAAGAAGATACAGAGTGTTTCGCATTTCTGGCTGGTCATGAATCATTCGCAGCTGCTGAGGGTGCTATCGGTATCGCAGAGAAGGCTAACAAAGTTCGTAAGAAACCTCTTCGTGTTATCCTGAACGGTCTTGGAAAAGATGCTGCAAAGATCATCTCAAGAATTAACGGATTCACATATGTTCAGACAGAATATGATTACTACACAGGAGAACTGAAAGAAGTACAGAGAATCTCTTACTCTGACGGACTCCGTTCTAAAGTTAACTGCTACGGTGCTAACGACGTACGTGAAGGTGTTGCAATCATGCACAAAGAAGGCGTAGACGTATCTATCACAGGTAACTCTACAAACCCGACACGTTTCCAGCATCCAGTTGCAGGTACATATAAGAAAGAATGTATCGAGCAGGGCAAGAAGTACTTCTCAGTAGCATCAGGCGGTGGTACAGGACGTACACTTCACCCAGATAACATGGCTGCAGGTCCAGCTTCTTACGGTATGACAGATACTCTTGGACGTATGCACTCAGATGCACAGTTCGCAGGATCTTCATCAGTACCAGCTCACGTAGAAATGATGGGACTGATCGGAGCAGGAAACAACCCGATGGTTGGTATGACTGTTGCAGTTGCTGTATCCGTAGAGGAAGCAGCTCAGGCTGGTAAATTCTAAGGAATGGCTTGAAATCAAACTTTGTGGTATGCTTGAAAGTAGTATGAAAAATAGAACTATTTGACTATTGTTTGATAGCATACATTTGACAACTGTTAGATGAAAAAAGAGGATAAATATCAAATCTCATTTAGTTGAGTGACAGATATTCATCCTCTTTTTTGCTACATTTTTTCGGTTTTTTCGTAACCTTCCGCCATTTAATTCTTCAGGCATTCGATACCCACGGAATAAAAGTTAGGAATCCTTTCCAGTGAATGTAGAGGATTCCTAACTTTTATTCCGGTCCGGGTAACCGTCGTCTGATGTATTAAATCTCCAATTATTTATTCAAATTCTTATTCGCCGTAGAAAGCATCAACTTCAGTCGATTCAATTGGTTAACTTCACTTGCACCCGGATCGAAATCGATCGCTACGATATTAGATTCCGGATAGCGTCTGCGAAGTTCTTTGATAACTCCCTTACCTACGACATGGTTCGGCAGGCAGGCGAATGGCTGTGTACACACGATATTTGGTGCACCACTGTGGATCAGCTCTAACATTTCTCCTGTAAGGAACCATCCTTCACCAGTCTGGTTACCAAGAGATACGATGTCCGAAGCCATCTTTCCAAGATCCTGGATCTTAGCAGGTGGTGTGAAGTGCTTGCTGGCCGCAAATGCTTCGGTTGCCGGAGCACGGAACCATTCCAGAGCTTTGATACCAAGATTAGCTGTTGTAGATTTTTTCTTTTCGAATCCAAGCTTTTCCACCTTGAAGTTCTGGTTGTAGAAGCAGTAGAGCAGGAAGTCCAGAAGATCCGGAACAACTGCCTCGGCTCCTTCGCTTTCCAGAAGATCTACCAGGTAGTTGTTGGCTGCCGGAAGGAATTTGACAAGGATTTCTCCAACGACACCAACACGAGGTTTCTTTATATCAAGTAATTCGATGTTATTGTCAAAGTCTTCAATGATTTCACGGCAGAGACGTTTGAATTTACGTCTGCTCGGATAGCCGTTTGATACAAAGTCCTGGCATACCTTTACCCATTTTCTGTGCATTGCATTGACAGAGCCTGGAACAGCCTCATATGGACGCAGACGGTATACACACTTCATGAAGATGTCACCAAATACTGCACCATAGATACCTCGTAAGATCAGGTTCGGAGTCAGTTTGAATCCTGGATTATCCTCCAGACCACTTAAGTTGATGGAGATGACCGGAATGTATCCGTAACCGGCCTTCTTAAGGGCACGGCGGATGAATCCGATGTAGTTGGAAGCACGGCATCCACCACCGGTCTGACTGATGATCACGGCAATCTTGTGTGTGTCATATTTACCGGAAAGGATAGCTTCCATGATCTGGCCGACTACCATCAGTGACGGATAGCAGGCATCGTTATTTACATATTTCAGTCCTACGTCAACGGCCTGTTTGTTGTCGTTCGGCAGAACCTGAAGGTTATATCCGGATGAATTAAATGCAGGCTCCAGAAGCTCGAAATGGATCGGAGACATCTGCGGGCAGAGAATCGTGTAATTCTTACGCATCTCTTTGGTAAATGCAACCTTTTTGATTGCGGAGGATTTGATCTCACGTTTATCCCCACGCTTTTCTCGGACTCGGATCGCAGCAAGCAGTGATCTTACACGGATTCTTGCGGCACCTAAGTTGTTAACCTCGTCGATCTTAAGAGAGGTGTAGATTTTGTCAGAATCGTTCAGGATGGATGCAACCTGATCGGTTGTAACAGCATCCAGACCACATCCGAAAGAGTTTAACTGGATCAGATCCAGATTATCTACAGTCTTTACATAGTTTGCAGCAGCATACAGACGGGAATGATACATCCACTGATCCATAACATTTAATGGATGCTCTGCAGGATTTAAGTGGGAGATCGAATCTTCCGTCAGAACTGCAATATTATAAGAGTTGATCAGTTCCGGGATACCATGGTTTACTTCCGGGTCGATGTGGTACGGACGTCCTGCGAGAACGATACCACGGTTGCCGGTTTCATTTAAGAATTTGATCGTCTCTTCACCTTTTTTCTGCATATCTTTTCTGCATGCAGCGAGTTCTTCCCATGCAGTATGAGTTGCTTTTTTGATCTCATCTGCCGGGATGTGGAACTTCTCGGATAATTCTTCAACCAGTCGGTAAGAAATCGTATCTTCACTGGCAAATGAAATGAACGGATGAAGGAAATCAACCTCTCCGTGTACGATCGCATCAATGTTGTTCTTGATATTTTCCGGGTAGGAAGTTACGATCGGGCAGTTGTAATGATTGTTGGCTTCGGCAAATTCATTCCTTTCATATGGAATACTAGGATAGAAGATCGTCTTAATGCCATTGTTGATCAGCCATTGTACATGTCCGTGTGCCAGCTTCGCCGGATAACACTCGGATTCACTCGGGATGGAATCAATTCCCAGTTCGTATACCTTGCGGTTGGATACAGGAGAAAGGACAACCCGGAATCCCAGTTTATTAAAGAATGTGAACCAGAACGGATAATTCTCGTACATGTTCAGTACACGAGGGATACCAATGAGTCCGCGAGGAGCATTTTCCTCTGCCAATGGTTCATAATCAAAATATCGTTTTAATTTATATTCAAATAAGTTCGGAAGCTTGTTTGTTGTTTTCTGTTTTCCAAGACCACGCTCACAACGGTTACCTGTGATGAACTTACGTCCGCCGCTGAAATGATTGATCGTCAGACGGCAGTTATTCGTACATCCCTTACATTTGGTCATGGTAGTAGAATATTCCATGGCTTCAATGTCTTCAATGGAAAGCATGGTCGTGCCTTCGCAGTCAACGTAACGCTCACGTGCGATCAGTGCAGCACCGAATGCGCCCATGATACCGGCGATGTCCGGACGAATTGCTTCGCAGTTGGCGATCTTTTCAAAGCTTCGCAGTACGGCGTTGTTGTAGAAGGTTCCTCCCTGAACAACGATGTGTTTACCGAGTTCAGATGCATCGGATACCTTGATAACCTTAAATAATGCGTTCTTGATTACAGAATAAGCAAGACCAGCCGAAATATCAGCAACCTCCGCACCCTCTTTCTGAGCCTGCTTTACTTTTGAATTCATGAAAACAGTACAACGGGTACCAAGGTCAATCGGATTCTTGGCAAATAATGCTTCGTGAGCAAAGTCTTCGACGGTATAATTCAGTGATTTTGCAAATGTTTCAATAAAAGAACCGCATCCGGATGAACACGCTTCGTTTAACTGCACGCTGTCAACAGTCTGATTCTTGATCTTGATACATTTCATATCCTGGCCGCCGATGTCGAGGATACAGTCTACGTCTGGCTCAAAGAAAGAAGCGGCGTAGTAGTGAGAGACGGTCTCGACCTCTCCTTCGTCCAACAAGAGAGCGGCCTTGATCAGCGCCTCGCCATATCCGGTAGAGCAGGAGTGGACAATTTCCACGCCTTCCGGCAGTTTGCTGTAAATGTCTTTAATTGCAGAAATCGTTGTACCAAGCGGATCTCCATCGTTATTATGATAGAAAGAATATAATAAAGTACCGTCTTCGCCGACCAGGGCTGCCTTGGTTGTTGTAGAACCTGCATCGATACCGAGGAATGCTTTTCCCTGATAAGTTGCAAGATCTTTGACTGGCACCTGATGTTTTGCGTGACGTTCCTCAAATTCCTTAAAATCTGCTTCCGTTGCAAACAGCGGCTCCATACGGTCTACTTCGAATTCCATCTTGATTTTTCCTTCCAGACGGCACTGCATATCGATGAGTGCCACGTCCAGATCTTTCTTGGAATTCAGAGCAGATCCGACTGCTGCAAACAGATGGGAATGTGTCGGGGCGATGATGTGTTCATCGTCCAGTTTCAGTGTGCGGATAAATGCTTCGCGCAGCTCAGAGAGAAAGTGAAGCGGTCCTCCGAGGAATGCGACGTGTCCGCGAATCGGTTTACCACAAGCCAGTCCGCTGATCGTCTGGTTGACAACTGCCTGGAATATAGAAGCAGCAAGGTCTTCTTTGGCAGCACCGTCGTTGATCAGAGGCTGGATATCTGTCTTGGCAAATACACCACATCGTGCGGCAATGGTATAGAGAGCTTTATAATTTTTCGCATATTCATTCAGTCCGGAGGCATCAGTCTGTAAAAGAGAAGCCATCTGGTCGATGAAGGATCCTGTACCACCGGCACAGACGCCGTTCATACGCTGCTCTACATTACCACCTTCAAAGTAGATAATCTTGGCATCTTCCCCGCCAAGCTCGATAGCAACGTCTGTCTGAGGTGCATAGTCCTGAAGAGCAGTTGATACGGCGATAACTTCCTGTACGAATGGTACTCCAAGGTGTTTCGCAAGTGTCAGTCCGCCGGAACCGGTGATGACCGGTGATGCATGGACAGGACCTAATTTATGTATCGCTCTTCCTAACAGATCGGAAAGAGTTTCCTGGATGTTAGCGAAATGCCTCTCATAATCAGAAAATACCACTTCATTATTCTCATCTAATATGGCAATCTTTACGGTCGTAGAACCGATGTCGATACCAAGTGTGTATAATTCCTTTTGATTCATATTATGTAACTCCTTATCATGTTAAAATATATGTCTTTCTTCTTATTAAATGCATTTTGCTTAATTGTGACCTGTAACATTATACGACAAAAGTGGCCAAAAGACAATTAACAAATGTTGAAGATATGTTAAAAAGAGATGAACTTTACTTGGCATAATTGACAAATATCTCTCAGGAAGGTAGAATATCTACAGTGTGAGAATAAACATAAAGGAGCAGTTATATGAACAATTGGTTAGACAAACTTGAACGGAAATTTAGCAGATATGCGATTCCAAATCTCATGACTTATATTATAATATTATATGCAGCCGGATTTGTGCTGAATCTGATCAATCCGACGTTCTATAGCCAGTTCCTGAGCCTGGATGCCGGTAAGATTCTTCAGGGGCAGATATGGAGAATCGTTACGTTTATTATCCAGCCTCCATCTGACAGCCTGATTTTTATTGTATTTGTACTGTATCTCTATTATATGATAGGGAAGCAGTTAGAGGCAGCGTGGGGGGCTTTTCGTTTTAATCTGTATTTCTTTTCGGGAATGCTCTTTATTGTAATAGGAGCCATACTGGCATATTTACTGACAGGCGCTGTGTTACCGATGGATACATGGTATCTGAATCTGTCGCTATTCTTTGCATTTGCGGCACTCTACCCGGATATCCAGTTGTTATTGTTCTTTGTCATACCGATCAAGATCAAATGGCTGGCGATGCTGGATGGTCTGTATTTTGTGTATGCGATCGTACAGGCTTTTCTTCCGGCCTACGGCGGAGGTGACTATGGCATATATTATAAGGCGAATGCACTTGCTGCGTTCATCTCGATCCTGAACTTTATCATTTTTTTCTTAAGTTCACGGAATATGAAGCCGTATTCACCGGGCCAGATGAAGAGAAAGAATGATTTCAAGCGCAAGATGAGACAGGCAGAAAGACCGGTGAATGTCTATGCAAATGGAGCAAAACACAGATGTGCAATCTGCGGAAGAACAGAAATGGATGATCCGAATCTGGAATTCCGGTATTGCTCAAAATGTAATGGCAATTATGAATATTGCCAGGATCATTTGTTCACACATACACATGTTAAATAACTAAGAGAGGAATAGGGAAAATATGAAAAAAACAAAGATTATCTGTACAATGGGACCAAATACCAACGATGAATCTCTGATGAGAAAGTTAGTCCAGAATGGAATGGACATCGCAAGATTTAACTTCTCTCATGGTGATCATGAGGAGCAAAAAGGTCGTATGGATATGTTAAAGAAGATCCGCGAGGAAGAGAACAAACCAATCGCGATTCTTCTGGATACAAAAGGACCTGAGATCCGTACAGGTGTATTAAAAGACGGAAAGAAAGTACAGCTTGAAGCAGGCGAGACATTTACCCTGACAACAGATGAGATCGTAGGAGACAATAAGATCGTATCTATTACATATAAAGGTCTGGTAGAAGATGTCAAAGCCGGAAGCACAATCCTGATTGATGACGGTCTGATCGAGCTGAAGGTAAAAGATAAAAAGGGCAATAACATCAACTGTGAAGTTGTCAATGGCGGTGAACTTGGAGAGAAGAAGGGTGTTAACGTACCGAACGTAGCAATCCGTCTTCCTGCTATCACAGACAAAGACCGTGACGATCTGAAATTCGGTGTAGAACAGGGCGTAGACTTTATCGCTGCTTCTTTCGTAAGAAATGCAGAATGTATCCTGGAGATTAAATCATTCTTAAGAGAATGTAAAGCTCCATATATTCCGGTTATTGCCAAGATTGAAAACTTTGAGGCAATCAAGAACATCGATGAGATCATCCGCTGTGCAGACGGAATCATGGTAGCCAGAGGTGATCTTGGTGTTGAGATTCCTGCCGAAGAAGTTCCATACCTTCAGAAAACAATTATCCAGAAATGTAACGATAACTTCAAACCGGTTATCACGGCTACACAGATGCTGGATTCAATGATGCGTAACCCGCGTCCAACAAGAGCAGAGGTTACAGACGTTGCCAATGCGGTATACGACGGAACAGATGCAGTGATGCTTTCCGGAGAGACCGCACAGGGTAAATATCCATTAGAAGCACTGCAGATGATGGTTCACATTGTTGAGAATACAGAGGAACACCTGGACTATGATATGATCCTCAGAAAAGCTGGAGAACACAGACTTAAGAGCGCATCCAGCGCACTTGCACATGCGACGGTAACAACAGCAAATAACCTTCGTGCAAAATGTATCGTAACACCTACTGTATCCGGTGCTACAGCAAGAGTTGTATCTAAGTTCAAACCAAAGACAGGTATTATCGGTATCAGCCCAAATGAAGCAACGCTGAGAAGAATGCAGATCAACTGGGGTGTCAGACCACTGAAATCAGTTGCAGTATACACAGCAGAAGATATCTGTGATAATGCGATCGATCTGATCTGTGCAAAACAGCTTGCAGAAGCAGGAGATATGGTTGTGTTAACACTTGGAATTCCATCTACGAATGTATCTGAGAACAGAACCGTAAGCAATATGATGAGAATCGCTATGGTAGATGACAGAAAATAGAAGATTATAAATGAGCATGGCAATACAGAGAACTTGTCACCGGCAACTTCTCTTGCATACTTTGGTATAGAAAAACAGAAAGCAAAGGGGCTTGAAATATTCGGGTCTGAAGCTTTCTGTTTTTTTGATTGTTTTCCAGTTGTTTTTGAGAAAGATTCTCCTTGACATACAGAGAAAATTCACTTATAGTGTTCCTGTAGAGAACTACTAATGAACCCAGAGGTGAATGATTAAGATGGAACAGACATCATTTACAGAGCGCCTGATGGAATTCGGACTTACAAGACAGGAGGCAAGCATTTATCAGTGCCTGCTGACAGAGGGAAAGGTAACAGGGTATGAGGTTGCAAAACAGACAGGAATATCCAGGTCTAATGCATATAATTCTCTGGCAAGTATGACAGAGAAAGGTGCGGCATATCTTGTGGAAGAGGCAAGTACCAGGAAGTATGTGCCTGTCCCGCTCAACGAGTTTTGCAAGAATCGTGTCCGCAAGCTGGAAGAATCCGCAAGATGGCTGCAGGAACATATGCCATCGGAAAAAGCATACGCAGAAGGATATATTACGATCGAAGGCGCAGAGAATATACTGAATAAGATAAAAAATCTGTTATCGCAGGTAGATCAGAGAGTTTATATCAGCTGTACAAGAAATTATCTGTTACTTCTGATCCGGGAACTGGATGCACTGATGGAAGCGAGAAAAAAGGTTGTGATCATTACGGATCAGCCGGCAACTTTCCACAATGCAAAAGTATATCTCGGAGAGAGCAGAGGAATGCAGGTCGGAGTCATTGCTGACTCCAAATATGTACTGACAGGTGAATACGGAGAAGGAAGCATGAATACGTGTCTTTATTCCGGACAAAAAAACTTTGTGGAATTATACAAGACAGCACTTGCGAATGAGATAAAATTATTATCGATACGAGAGGAGAACAGAGATTGATGAAAAAAGAACCATTTGTAACAAAAGCACAGTTGGATGAGATAATCAAAACATATCCGACACCATTTCATTTATATGATGAAAAAGGAATGCGTGAGAATATGAAAGCCTTAAAAGAAGCGTTTTCATGGAATAAGGGATACAGAGAATATTTTGCAGTAAAGGCAACACCGAATCCATTTCTGATCAATATTTTAAGAGAATACGGATGCGGATGTGACTGTTCTTCTTATACAGAACTGATGCTTTCCGATGCGATCGGGGCAACAGGAGAGGATATTATGTTTTCTTCGAATGATACACCTGCAGAAGAATTCGTACTGGCAGATAAGCTGAATGCGATCATCAACCTGGATGATATCACACACATTGATTTTCTTGAAAAAGCAATCGGACATATTCCGGAGACTATCAGCTGTCGTTACAATCCGGGCGGAATGTTCAAGATCAGTAATGATATCATGGATAATCCGGGAGATGCAAAATACGGAATGACAACTGAACAGCTATTTGAAGCTTTCAAAATTCTGAAAGCAAAAGGAGCAAAAGAATTTGGTATCCATGCATTCCTTGCAAGTAATACCGTAACAAATGAATATTATCCGATGCTTGCGAAAGTACTGTTTGAAGTTGCGGTAAAACTTCAGAAGGAAACAGGTGTACACATCAAATTCATCAACCTGTCCGGTGGTGTAGGTATTCCTTACAAACCAGATCAGGAGCCGAATGATATTCGTGCGATCGGTGATGGTGTCCGCCGTGTATACGAAGAAGTACTGGTACCTGCAGGTATGGGAGATGTCGCAATCTATACAGAGATGGGACGTTTCATGATGGGACCTTATGGATGCCTGGTTACAACTGCAATCCACGAGAAACATACACATAAAGAATACATTGGTGTAGATGCATGTGCGGTTAACCTTATGCGTCCGGCAATGTACGGAGCTTACCATCACATTACAGTAATGGGCAAAGAAGATACACCTTGCGATCACAAATATGATGTGACAGGATCTTTGTGTGAGAACAATGATAAATTTGCAATCGATCGTATGCTTCCGAAGATTGATATGGGAGATATACTGGTGATCCATGATACGGGAGCACATGGCTTCTCTATGGGTTACAATTACAATGGAAAATTAAAATCCGCAGAGGTTCTTCTGAAAGAGGATGGATCTACACAGCTGATCAGAAGAGCGGAGACGCCGGCAGATTATTTTGCCACATTTGATTGCTTTGATATTGGGAAAAAGCTGATAAAAGAATAGTTTCCAGTGTGAACAAATCTGGTATAATGATAGTATCTTTCTGATAATGGAAAGATACTATCACTTTTTAGAGGAGGATAAATTTATGAGGAAACGGGGCGTGTTGGCAGCAATGCTGACAGGAGTAATGCTTGTGTTGTGCGGATGTGGAGGCATGACGACAGATGAAGCAAAGGATTATGTAAAATCTGCACTGGATGCCGGTTACAAGGCAGAATTTAAAGAATATGCAGAAATAACAGACTCCACAGAAAAAGAGGCAAAGAAAGAATACGAGACAAATCTTGATAACAGTATGAAGGAAGCCGGATTTGATGAAACAGGTGTTTCAGATGAATTGAAGGCTAATTATCGTAAGCTTTTTGAAAAAATGTTAAAATCTGCCAATTATAAGGTTGGAGAGGTAAAAGAAGCTGGAGATGATGAATTTAAGGTATCCGTAGAAGTTCAGCCATTTACAGCATTTTCCACAGTATCTGAAGAACTTGACAATTGGGTAACAGATACATATTCAAATATCGAATATGTCCCAAGTGATGAAGAACTGAATGAAGCGATCATGAAAAAGATGTATGAACTTATGGATGAAAAAATGAATAATCCGACATACGGTGATAAGACTACTGTAACTGTCAATGTAAAAGTTGATAAAGACGGAGCTTATTATATTCCACAAAAAGATCTTACAGCAGTAGACGATGCACTTTTCCCGGAAGATGCACTTTAAAAAGTAATATACTGCTAAATAATAATTTAATAACACAGGTTTTAGGGATTGACATTCTTAGAACCTGTGTTGTATTATATACGAAAATACTTGAATGACATTCAGTTATTCAGTCTTTAATATCAATAAATGTTCAAAAAAGGCAGATCAGAATTCTTATATGATGTTGCCAGACAATCCATTTATATTTGTAAATATGTAAGAAAGTAATCCGGTAAAATGAACGTTGTTTTTTGAAGGGAGGTAGTGACAGCGGTCGGATTAATATTATAAATGAAAAAAGAAAGTGAGGAAACATATGACAAAGATGCATAGAGGCAAAAAGGCCGCAGCTTCTTTGATGGCAGGAATTTTATTGTGTCAGATGTTTGTTTTTGGTGTGTCAAAGACTTCTGCAGATGCCAGAGAAGTTGCAAAAAAGATGAGTTTTGAAGTTGTTGGAGAAGGAATAGTAACAGTGACAGATACAGCAGAAAGAACGCAGGAGATTACATCCGGAAGTGTGATAGAAGTACCAAAGGGAATGTGTGTGCGCGTACAGGCCGAATCCCCGAAAGAAACGGATATTGCAGTACATGTGTTGGATAAAGACGGAAATTATGAGTTGGAAGATGTATCAGAAGTGCAGGGAAAATGTTTCTGGCGAGACGTCACTGCTATGGAATTGGAGAAGAAAGTTGTAGTTACTTTCGGTAAAGAAGATAAGAAAATAAGAGCAGTAAGAACAGGACAGACACGTGGAAATTATAATAAACCGGAAGCAGGGGATGTGTTTACCGGAAATTGTGTAATCACTGCTGTAGATGGGGGAAATGGACATACCGTACATAGTGTAACGATAGGCGGATTTACCGGAATCCTGGCTGGAGTAACAGCTACTGGTGGCTGTGCGGATCACACAGCTGCGGCTCCGTATGTTGGCCAGGAGTATACATACAGATATACGGTTACCGGAGTTAATAAAGTTACCGGCGAAGTGATGGGGAATCTGTATTGTACCAGTGTTACAGGATCGACGGATGGCGTAACAAAAGACAGTGGCGGAAGACTGATCGGATATCAGAGAATCAGTGGTTCTGCGTTGATCTACAGAAATTACAGCGGCTATGCGAAATTAAAAAAGGGGAAAACACAGACGGTGCTTACGAATGGGAATCCACAGTATTCTCTGGAAGACGCATGCTATGGAATTTACAAAGATCGGTCGGCGACCAATGAAGCAGCGACATTTACGACGGATAAAGAAGGAAATTCTAACACTGTAGAACTTGAAGAGGGAACTTACTATGTGAAAGAAAAGAAAGCGCCGAAAGGATACCGGCTGGATGAAACGGTTTATCCTGTGACTGTTGTTTCCGGCCAGACTGTTTCTGTAAACGTGAAGGATGTGCCGGTGTACTCGGATATGGAACTTATTCTTGAAAAGATTGATCAGGAATATAAAGCAGGAAAATCACATGGGGCAGGAAGTCTGGAGGGTGCCGAATTTACCGTATGTTATTATGCAGGCATATATGATCAGGCTACACTTCCAAAAACGCCGGACAGAACCTGGGTCTTAAAATCGAAAAAAGAAAAAGATAGATATGAAAGCAGATTGAATAAAGATTATCAAATTAGCGGGGATGATTTTTATTATGCAGAAGATGGAAAGATTCCGGTACTTCCGCTTGGAACGATCAGTATTGAAGAGACAAAAGCACCGGAAGGATATTCACTGGACGGAGCGTATATAGAAAGTGTAGAAGGGAAAACAGAGGGCACATATTATCTGACTAAAATTATACAGGACGGAAATCTTGCGAAGATACAGGGAGGCAATACATATAAAATTGCGGATCGTATATTCAGAGGAGATATAGAATTTCAGAAGAAAGATGAAGAAACACAAGAATCTATGGCAGGAATTCCGTTTCGAATCACATCTGTAACGACGGGAGAGAGCCACATGATTATGACAGATGCGAATGGATATTTTTCATCGGCCTCCAATTATGTAAAACACAGTGAAAATACCAATACAGGTCAGGCAGAAAGCGGAATTTGGTTTGGGCTTAATAGCGGCGGAGAGATGTCGGAAGTAAATGATGATAATGGTGCATTTCCTTATGATACTTATAAAATGGAAGAACTACGCTGTGGACAAAATGTGGACAAAGCATTGTACAAAGGAACATTTAAAATTTCCCGTGACAATTATATATTAGACTTGGGAACAATTATGAATCCTGATCTTGTGATCTCTACAGTGGCGAAGGATGAAGAGACAGGAACTCATTATTCTAATGCAGATGAGAGTGTAACGGTGATAGATACGGTTACTTATACAGGCCTTAAAAAGGGAAAAGAATACGTCATGAAGGGAATACTGATGGATCACAAAACGGGGGAGCCTGTTCTGGATTCAAAAGGGAAGAAAATATTCGGATTGCAGAAATTCATTCCTAAAACAGCAAAAGGCAGTGTGGAAGTAGAGTTTAATTTCGATGGAAATACATTAGCAGGAAAAAATATTACAGTGTTTGAAGAGTGTTATCTGAACGAGGAGCTGATCGCGGTACATAAAGATATTGAAGATGTCAGTCAGATGATACATTTTCCGGAATTGAAGACTTCTGTGAAAGACGATCAAACGGGAATACATATTATAAAGTCTGAAAAGGATATGCAGATTACCGATACGGTAGAATATCATAATTTAAAGAAAGGAAAGAAATATAAGATTACAGGAATCTTAATGGACAAAGATACCGGAAAGGCAGTAAAAGATGCAAACGGTGAGAAGATAACATCAAGTGTGGAGTTTGTTGCGGAAGATACGGATGGATCGGTAGATGTAAAATTTAATTTTGATGGAACGAATCTCGGCGGGAAGATACTGGTGGCATTTGAAAAGCTTTATTATGGCGAGAAATTATATGGTACACATGCGGATCTGGAAGATGAAGAACAGACTATGTATGTACCAGAGGTGGAAACGGTTGCGCTTAATAAAGAGACAGAAACGCATCATGCACTGGCAGATGGAACTGTAGAACTGCTTGATACTGTAAAATATAGGAATCTGCTGCCGGGTAGAAATTACACATTGCACGGAATGATCGTAGAAAAAGAAACGGGAAATCCGGTGAGTGAAGAAAGGACATTAGAATTTGTTCCGGAAAAATCAGAAGGAAGTGTAGAGCTTAGATTTGAAATCAGCGCCGATGAGCTGTGCGGAAAAACGATAGTTGTGTATGAAGAAATCAAAGCAGACGGTAAGAGCATAGCAGAGCATAAAGACCCGGAAGCGAAAGAACAAAGCATTTATTTCCCGGAAATTGGTACAAAAGCGTTGGACGAGAACTCAAAGACACAAGAAGGAGAGGCAAAGGAAAAGCAAAAAATTATAGATCAGATAACTTATAAGAATTTGTTGCCAGATGAAACCTATGTTTTGAAAGGTGTTTTGATGGATAAAGAAACCGGAAAAGAATTAGTTGATGAAAATGGAAAAAGAGTGACTGCCGGGATATCTTTTGTTCCAGAAAATGAAGAAGGAACGATTGAGATGACATTTGAACTGGATGCACGCAGGTTGGCTGGAAAATCAGTTGTAGTATTCGAAAGGCTTTATGATGAAGAAGAACACTTGATCGCAAAAGAAGAAGATATCGAAAATGCAGATCAGACTGTTTTGTATAGAAAACAGGAAATTCCGAAAAATACAATTGTAGAAAAGCCGGGGCATAATTCAAAGGAAGTTCGAAAATCTCCAAAAACAGGTGATGAAAATCGTATGGATTTATGGCTGGTAATGTTGTGTGCGTTTGGAATTGCAGTGGTAACAGAAATTGTAATTTATAAAAGAAGAAACAGATAAATATTTTATTGCTACCTAAGGATATGAACATTTTTTGTCTCCGTTGGTGTGCTATTGCCGGAAGTACAATATAAGTAACGGTGCAAGTAGAGGCGTTGTAGTTCATATGAAAGAAATCGGTAATAAAGAATACAAGAACATCAAGAAGGACACACTGATCGGAACCACCGGACAGAACAGAAGACTGGAAGCGATCCGGATCACCGGAAAGGAATCTTTCTATCTGTACAGAGTCCACCAGAAGAGTATTGGCTGGTCAGAATGGGCCAACAACGGAGAGTGGGCTGGTACGACCGGAAAAGGACTGCAGATGGAAGCACTGGAGATTAAGAAATCCATGTTCTCCGTCGAACCGCACGTACAGAGCAAAGGATGGGTGGATTACGGCATGATTACCAAAGATACGATTATCGGAACCGTAGGCGAAAAGAAACGTATCGAATGCTTATGCTTTGAAGGTGACTTTGAATATCGTGTTCATATCCAGAACTCCGGATGGACAGACTGGACAAGAGCCGATGGAGTAGCTACTCTTGGAACCGTAGGCCAGGAACTTAGAATCGAGGCTATTCAATTTAGATAATTGGATGGGATAAAACTGGCAGCAGTGAAGAGTGTGTTCTGGTATGACTATTTTTTTACGTTTATTGACTGCTGCCAGTTGCTGTTTTTCTTTAGGAAATTTGTGAACGGTCTTGCTGATATCAGTGATATAATTCATATCTACGTTATAGAACTGAGCCAACTTAATAAGTGAGTCTACAGGGATTCGTGTTTTGCCAAGTTCATAATCAGCATAGGTGTTCTGTCCAATATTAAGTAATCCTGCAATACGGGATTGCGTATAATCATTATCTTCACGTAATGCACGTATGCGTTCTTTGTAATCCATAGAAATTCACCTCAAAGATATTTGTCTAAGAGGAATAAACTCTATTGACGTTAGAGTTATAAACTCGACACTGAGAGAATAATCAGTATGACAAATTCTCTACCTAAATCAAAAGATCAGTTCGAGTATTGGTTGGGAGCGTTGCCGTTTTATAATAATGTAAAGGCAGAAGGGATTGGGCTATAAATGGATATATGTTATAATAAACATAATAT
>NZ_JAMOYX010000117.1:0-535 GCF_023669465.1 Dorea sp. MB18-49 | reverse complement strand
TATTTTTCATTAGTAAGAGATTATGAAATTGATAAAGGCTACATATATTCTAGCTGTTTTTCAGTTCCAGAGTTTTCAGAAGAAGAATCAAAATTAAGACAGATATTATTGAAAAAAGGCTTTCAGCCGGCCAATAGTAATATACAACCTAAATTGTATGGTTGTGGTGCAGTTTCACCTAACTCTATATTAGTAGAGCCAGATGGGACATTACAAAAATGTTGGAACGTTGTCGGAGATAAAAATGAAGCAATAGGAAACATTATGGATATTGATGATGAATTCAACGGAACATTACAGGAATTGATAAATGAAAGCAAGTGGTATGCATGGTCAGAATTTGAAAATGAAGATTGTAAGAACTGTGAAGTGTTACCATTATGTATGGGTGGATGTCCGTATTATGCAGTAAAACGTAATGAATTATTTGAAAAATATCATTATCGATGTACTTCTGAAAAATACAATCTTAAAAATGTTTTACAAGAATTAGCAGAAGAGTATATAAATGAAAATTTATATAAAAATGAAGAGA
>NZ_JAMOYX010000116.1:0-588 GCF_023669465.1 Dorea sp. MB18-49 | reverse complement strand
TTTTCTTCGGAACATCGGTGACAGGTGGTGCATGGTTGTCGTCAGCTCGTGTCGTGAGATGTTGGGTTAAGTCCCGCAACGAGCGCAACCCCTATCTTCAGTAGCCAGCAGGTTAAGCTGGGCACTCTGGAGAGACTGCCAGGGATAACCTGGAGGAAGGTGGGGATGACGTCAAATCATCATGCCCCTTATGACCAGGGCTACACACGTGCTACAATGGCGTAAACAAAGAGAAGCGAACTCGCGAGGGTAAGCAAATCTCAAAAATAACGTCTCAGTTCGGATTGTAGTCTGCAACTCGACTACATGAAGCTGGAATCGCTAGTAATCGCAGATCAGAATGCTGCGGTGAATACGTTCCCGGGTCTTGTACACACCGCCCGTCACACCATGGGAGTCAGTAACGCCCGAAGTCAGTGACCCAACCGTAAGGAGGGAGCTGCCGAAGGTGGGACCGATAACTGGGGTGAAGTCGTAACAAGGTAGCCGTATCGGAAGGTGCGGCTGGATCACCTCCTTTCTAAGGAATAAAAGTAAGGGTTGTTATCTATTGTTTAGTTATTAAGGCTGTCAAAAGCTTAATAATGA
>NZ_JAMOYX010000115.1:0-601 GCF_023669465.1 Dorea sp. MB18-49 | reverse complement strand
CTGGGGTGAAGTCGTAACAAGGTAGCCGTATCGGAAGGTGCGGCTGGATCACCTCCTTTCTAAGGAATAAAAGTAAGGGTTGTTATCTATTGTTTAGTTATTAAGGCTGTCAAAAGCTTAATAATGAATTCTGGTGGCGATGCGCTTGAGGGTAACACCCGTTCCCATCCCGAACACGATGGTTAAGACTCAAGCGGCCGATGGTACTTCACTGGAGACGGTGCGGGAGAGTAGGTGGCCGCCAGGCTATAAAAAATTGAAGAACACGAAGCAGATCCGCTGCAAATGTTCGGGAGATTCATATAGATACAGGCAAGAGATGAGCAACAACTTATCGGTGCCAACCTTATCAGCAAGGAAGTGCTGTTATGATAGCTGGTTTTACCAGTGATTAGAGAGTTGAAAGTAAGCTTTCAGGTTTCTAATGACTGATAAAAATTCAGTCAATTGAATAAGATGCAGAGTTCGAAAGAATGACACATCACCATGTACCTTGAAAATTGCATATAAGAAATAGAAATGATAAGATTTTTAAATATCTTAATCAAGACATCCGAGGTAATTGTTATAAACAGAGTAATAATTACTGTCTGAAGAAAAC
>NZ_JAMOYX010000114.1:0-628 GCF_023669465.1 Dorea sp. MB18-49 | reverse complement strand
CTGGGGTGAAGTCGTAACAAGGTAGCCGTATCGGAAGGTGCGGCTGGATCACCTCCTTTCTAAGGAATAAAAGTAAGGGTTGTTATCTATTGTTTAGTTATTAAGGCTGTCAAAAGCTTAATAATGATTTTTGGTGGCGATGCGCTTAGGGGAAACACCCGTTCCCATACCGAACACGATGGTTAAGACCTAAGCGGCCGATGGTACTTCACTGGAGACGGTGCGGGAGAGTAGGTGGCCGCCAAATCTAAAAAAGATGGGCTTATAGCTCAGCTGGTTAGAGCGCACGCCTGATAAGCGTGAGGTCGGTGGTTCGAGTCCACTTAAGCCCACTTATAAGCCTAAAAATAATTGAATATGGGGGATTAGCTCAGTTGGGAGAGCGCCTGCCTTGCAAGCAGGAGGTCACGAGTTCGAATCTCGTATTCTCCACTTGATAATGAAGATTCATTATCATCTATGTACCTTGAAAATTGCATATAAGAAATAGAAATGATAAGATTTTAAATATCTTAATCAAGACATCCGAGGTAATTGTTATAAACAGAGTAATAATTACTGTCTGAAGAAAACAGACTTAAATAAAATTGACCTTAAGCCAACGCCGATAACGCTATATCGGTGTAGC
>NZ_JAMOYX010000113.1:0-665 GCF_023669465.1 Dorea sp. MB18-49 | reverse complement strand
GTCTAGATTTCTTCTTTCCAGTTCAGCTATCTTGTCACGTAGCTCTTCTTCAGGTGTTCTGCTTGGAAGAGAAGCTATACGACGTCCACGTCTGTCTTCCAGACCCGCTTGACCCATCTTTTCGTATCGTATTACCCAATTGCGAACTTGTTGATAGGAACAATCATATTTGAGTGCCATTGCACCATAATTCTTATCATTTGCAAGACAATCTGTTACTATTTTTAATCTCTCATCAAGTGTAGTGTTCTTTGCCTTTTTCATGTAAGCACCTCCAGTGGATGTTTTTAATATTCCACCAGAATTATACACCTTAATCCAATCGGAAAGCTGTCTGTGTGAACGAATTCCGTATTTTGTGCAAATATCCTGAAGAGATCCTTCTCCGTTAAGATAATCATTTATAGCAGATATTTTTAAATCTTTTGAATAAGATTTGTTTTTCGGTTGATTGAGTAATCCAGTTGGTCCATCATACTGATAAATAGAAATCCAATTTCGAATACTATGATGATCAACTCCCAATTCTTTTCCTGCTTGCTGTATGCCAATTTCTCCTGCAAGGTAGCGTTCGACTATTTTTACTTTTTCTACTGGTTCTATCTTACTCTTTCTGAACATGAAAATACCCCCATATAGGACTTTTATATTTCATTGTCCTATAT
>NZ_JAMOYX010000112.1:0-697 GCF_023669465.1 Dorea sp. MB18-49 | reverse complement strand
ATATAAAGTTCTTCAGTATCTCTCCAACATTCTTCTTCATCTTGCTGAAGTTTTGATGGATCAATAGTAATTTCCACTTCTTGCTCCACAAAATGCAATTTTTTGTACTGTAAAATTGCTTCTTCAAAATATTTTTTCATAGATTTTATGGAATTCCATTCTTTTATTTGCGTATCTTTCTTTATAGCTTCTATTGGCTGTTTAAACAATCTGTCAAAAAACGCTACCATCATGTTATAATGTTCAATTATTTCATTTATACTTTTAGCTTTTTCAGGCTGTGCTCGATACGTGATTTTACTTTTTCCCGTTCCTTTCTCCAGTACAATTTTCAAATATACAATTTCATCTTGTTTTGTTTCAAGTACAATATTATCATTCGTATGGAATCTGCTAAAATTTATATCCCTTTTGCCTAACTCTGTATCAATATTAAATGTAACTTTTTCCTTTGATGGTCCTATTATAACGTCTACAATTTCTTCTTGTTCGGAAATAGGATAAATATTGTTCCCTGTTTGGACAGAAGTTTCAATATCTGTTACTCCATTAACCCTTATTGTCCGTCCCTCTTCTTGTACACTATTTAATGCTTCAATAAAATCCTCATACGCTTCTTTATTCTTAAAACTAATTTTTCCTTTATACGAAATCTCTTGATTAGAAAATACCTCTTTCAATTTATTACCCATTTTAC
>NZ_JAMOYX010000111.1:0-698 GCF_023669465.1 Dorea sp. MB18-49 | reverse complement strand
ATAATGCTTAATGCGGATTAAAAAAGTATTAAAAATAGTTTGATAATAAGATGCAAAAAGGGATAAAAAGATGAAATATATTTTACAAACGGATAATGAAACAATAGAGATTCCGATTATACGATCAAAAAGGAAAACACTAGGGTTAGAAGTGAAATATGATGGTACAGTAAATGCAAGAGTTCCAATGCGGGCACCAAGAGAGATTATAGAAAGATTTATCCGGGAACATGAAGCGTGGATTATCAGAAAGCGGCAGGAATGGAGCCTGGCTGGAAACAATCAGGATGATGTGGCAGGAGAGTTTGGAGAAAGAAAGAAACGTGGGGCGAATGCGGTAGATCCGTCGAAGATTCTTCCACCGGTCGAAACGAAAGAAGGAAAAGCGAAGATCAGACAATATATAGAAAGGCAAGTTGAATATTATGCAAAAATAATGGGTGTTACATATGGAAGGATATCTATGCGTAATCAGAAAACACGATGGGGAAGTTGTAGCAGCAATGGAAATCTGAATTTTAATAATCGGTTGTTATTTGTGCCGGAAGAACTGGTTGATTATGTAGTGGTGCATGAACTGGCACATAGAAAAGAGATGAACCATTCGAATGCATTTTGGAATGTGGTAGAGAAGTATATGCCGGATTATAAGGAACGCAGGAAAAAACTAAGGGAGTATCATATAGAATAAGAAAGAA
>NZ_JAMOYX010000110.1:0-783 GCF_023669465.1 Dorea sp. MB18-49 | reverse complement strand
ATTTTGCTTCCACGAATATTAGATGAAGCAGAAATAGAGGAAAGCAAGAAAATTTGTGAAAATCTAACAAAAAAATTTAATATTAATAAATTGCTAAATAAAAAACCATATGAGTTATCTGGTGGAGAAAAACAAAGGGTTGCCATTTGCAGAGCATTAATTAATAATCCTCAAATTATTTTAGCAGACGAACCTACTGGAAATTTGGATTCAAATTCTTCAGAAGTTGTAATGCGTACTTTGGAAAGCATAAATGGAGAAATGGGAAAAACAATTCTTTTGGTAACTCACGATCCTATGATTGCTAGTTTTTGTAAAAGGATTATCTTTTTAAAAGATGGACAAGTAATTGAAAATTTGAAAAGAGCTGATAATAAGGAGATGTTTTATCAAGAGATATTAAAGAGGATGAAAAATTTATAAAATAAGCAAAAGATAAGATATAATAATTTTATGTTAATATAAAATTATATATGAAATATGTATAATGGCTTGATATATTAGACTCGAAGAATGATATTTCATTTATTGAGTGGTGCGAATTGTTTGCGGATCAATATAAATTAAAAAAGCTTGTGATGGGTGAAGAAATTTAAGGGAGTTAGAGTTTTATGGCGTAGTAGTTTAATTGCTACGCCATTCTTTTTTGAGCATGAATAAGATATTGGTTTTATAGGACTAAATATTCTAGTTTATAAATAAAGCTTTAGAATTTATCGAAAATATAGAGTGAATCAAATTATTATATGGTAAGCGCTTAGTTTTTGGGTAACTAGATATTCG
>NZ_JAMOYX010000010.1:0-64105 GCF_023669465.1 Dorea sp. MB18-49 | reverse complement strand
GTCGGCACATTTTCATTCAATAAGGATAATGACGATTGGGCTTAACCAGAAATAGTACACTGTAGGTGACTAACATAGAACGTTAATTAGCTTATATAGAAAACCCCTTACATCAATTATAGTGTGAGGGGTTTTTATGTCGCCATGCGTTCAAGAGAAGTTGCCGATGGCAAGTTCTCTGTGTGAAAAAATGTACAAAAGTTTTTGGGTGTGGTAGTATAATGATAAAGAAAAATCGGTATTGTTTTAATATGTCTTGGATGCGGAAGGCGAACAAAAGCTAGTTTCTATTCTGGATAGTTAATAAAGAGAGGTGCATATGCTATGCCAGGTATACTCGTGGTTGAAGATGATGAAAATTTAAATCGTGGAATTACATTCTCACTGAAAAAATCCGGATATGAGGTTTTTTCAGCAGAATCAGTGAAAAAAGCGAAAAGAATTGCAAGTGATCATAATGTGGATGTTACCATTTGTGATGTGAATCTTCCGGATGGGAATGGACTGGAATTTGTAAGGTGGATGAGATGCAATTATAATACATACATTATTTGTCTTACAGCACTAGATCAGGAGATGGATCAGGTTATGGGATATGAAGCAGGGGCAGATGATTATATTACAAAGCCGTTTAGTCTTTCGGTACTTCTTTTGAAAATAGAAGCACATTTCCGCCGCAGACAGGAGAAAACGGAAGCCGGAAAGATGATTTCGGGAGATATCGTATTTATCGCAGGAGAAATGAAAGTCCTGATAAAGAGTCGTGAAATCAGTCTGACAAAAACGGAGTTGAAAATGCTGACTTTTTTTCTTCAGAATCCAAAACAGATTCTTTCAAAAACACAAATATTGGAAAATGTGTTTGATCTGGAAGGGGATTTTGTGGATGAAAATACAATCGCTGTCAATATCAGAAGACTCCGTGAGAAAATCGAAGACAATCCGGCTGCACCGGTCTATATAAAGAATATCAGAGGTCTTGGGTATATATGGAATCAGGAGGTAAGGCAGTGACAAAGAGATATCGCAAGAAGATTGCAGTAGTGCTCTCCTTGGTATTACCTGTCATATTATTGTTTGCAATATTAAATTGCTTTACCACGTATGTGTTTTATGAAGATTATAAATATAAAATGAATCTTATGACAGAGATTGCTGCAAAGGAAGAATTTTCCGGGCTGGATGCTGTTTCGGAATTGCTTAAGGATAAGGATATTGAAACTAACGAACAGGGAAGGCGATTATTGGAGCAATATGGATACTGGGGAAATAAAGGGAATGCATTTTATATGCAATTCCGGCATCAGGTTATGGTGACCGGTGCTGTAAGCACTGTGATATGCGTGCTTCTTTTGACTTTTTTACTTTATTGGAAGAAAAAAGAAGATGCGTGTCATCAGAAAATTTTAGACCAGTTGGAAGAAATTCTGATCAGATTCCGTGAAAATAAATTTGATGCTTTACTGAAAACGGAAAATCCAGCAGAACTGGAAAAATTGAATGACCAGCTTGAAGCAATCGGACATCATATTCAGTTGCTAAAGGAAGAAGCACGGGAAGAAAAAGAGAGCACGAAAGAAATGGTTTCTGATATCTCTCACCAGTTAAAGACACCGGTTGCAGCTTTGGATACATGTTTTAGTGTGCTGATGCAGAATGACTTAAGTGCCACAGAACAGGAGGAGTTTCGTATCCGTTGTCGGAGTGCTCTGGATGGACTGGAGACATTATTGCAGTCGCTTCTTGAAATATCCAAGATGGAAACTGGACTGATTCAGATTAATAAGAAAAAACTTCCGCTTATGGATACTGTCATATCTGCTGTGAACTGTACTTATCCAAAAGCGGATGAGAAAGAAATTGAATTCGTTTTTGACTATGCAAAAGAGCTGGAAACATGCATGGTTATGCAGGATAAAAGATGGCTTGGTGAAGCTGTGATCAACGTTCTGGATAATGCAATCAAGTACAGCCCGGATGGTTCAAAAATATTTATCCGGTTACAAAAAAGAAACGATCTTGTAAGAATGGAAATTGAGGATCAGGGAATTGGTATTCCGCAGAATGAGTATCACAAAATTTTTCAACGATTTTACAGAGGAAGTTCTAGGAAGGTCATGGAAAAGAGTGGTACAGGAATCGGACTTTTTCTATCGAGAGAAATTATCGAAAAACACGGAGGTACAATCATGGTAACCTCCGGCAAAAAGAAAAAAGGAAGCACGTTTGTGATTCAATTACCATATGTTGGTTAAATTTTAAGTGGGCAGAAATCTTACAATTCTGTAAGACTTCTGCTCGTTTTTTGAAAGTGAAATGAAAGATTATCCTGATACAATTTGGATGTAGGGTGAAAAGGTACACTTTACAGAATTAAAAAGGAGGCAACACATGAGTGTGATATTAGAAACCAAGCAGCTTTGTAAGTTTTATGGCGCGGGTGAGAATCAGGTCAAAGCGGTCAATCAGGTGGACATTCAGATTGAGCAGGGAGAATTTGTCGCAATTGTCGGAAAGTCAGGTTCCGGTAAAAGTACATTACTTCATATGCTTGGAGGGCTAGACACCCCGACAAAAGGCAGTGTTACTTTAGCAGGGAAAGATTTATACAGGATGAAGGAAGATGCCCTTGCTGTTTTCCGCAGAAGAAAAATCGGATTTGTTTTTCAGGCATTTAATCTGGTTTCATCTGTTAATGTCTGGGAAAATATTGTACTGCCACTGGGGCTGGATGGAAGAAAAGTGGATGAAGCGTATGTAAATGATATTATTGCAACTCTGGGGATTGAAAACCGGATTTATAATCTGCCAAATCAGTTATCAGGAGGACAGCAGCAAAGAGTAGCAATTGCAAGAGCACTGGTGAATCGTCCGGAAATTATATTTGCAGATGAGCCGACAGGAAATCTTGATTCTAAGACCAGTGATGAGGTAATCGCTCTGCTTAAGATGACAGCAAAAAAATATGGACAGACAATTGTAATGATTACCCATGATGACGAAATTGCACAGGTCGCTGACCGTATTCTGGTGATTGAGGACGGACAGGTGGTGGATTTCAGATGAAGACAATAAGCAGGATTGCATATAGCAATGACAAAAGGAACAGGACAAGAAGTATACTGATCATGATGGCAATCTGTCTGACCACGATGCTGCTTGTTATCATCAGTACTGTGGGAAATGGGGTAATTCATTTACAGAAAAGTCAGGCGGCAGGATCATATGGAAGCAATTATGGTCTGTTTGTTTCCGCAGACGGATCGCAGTTAAAAGAAGTAAACCGCCGTGCGGAAATAGATGCTACAGGCACTATGTGCACCGAAGGTATCATAAAAGGCAATGAAAAAGGCGGGTTTGTCTGCATGGATGAGACTGCAAGAAAAATGCTTCCTTATAATAAAGAATATGAGTTGAAGGAAGGAAAGTATCCGGAAAAAATGCAGGAAATTGCCGCAGGAAGAGCATTTTTTCGTGCAATGGGGTATGGTGATGTAAAGATCGGAGATACGGTTACACTGGATTACCGCGCAGGGATGCAGTCAGAATATAAGCCGGAAGAATTTGTTGTCAGCGGAATCCTATATGATCGGGATGAATATACCATCGAGGCATCTTATGTTGCTTTTGGGTCACAGGAGTTTTATGATGAGCACGTCGCAGAGAATGACAGACAGTATAATATTTATTTTACTTTAAATGATTCTGCAAATGTATCTATGAATAATATTGATTCGGTTATAAAGCAGATTGCAGCAGCTTGTGGGATCGAAGAAAAAAACGTTATAGTCAATGATCTCTATTTGCAATGGGTCTTGCAGCCGAGTTATGAAACGATTGCGGTATGCGGGGTTTTGATTCTTGCAATTGTACTTTTCTCTGTTGTGGTCATTTATAATATTTTTCAGGTCGATATTGCCAACAAGATACAGGAGTATGGAAAAATCAAGGCTCTGGGAGCAACAAAAAAGCAGATGAAACAACTGATCTTCAGAGAGGGCATTTTTTTGACAATTTCTTCAATACCGGTTGGATTGCTTCTGGGCTTTCTGATTGCAAAATGCGGTTTTAACTGGCTGGTAGAACAGGGAAACCTTGTATCAACCGGAACTGGCTCTATGGGAGTTCAAAATCAGCAGGTGCCTCTGTTTTCCCTGCCTGTTATGCTTCTCTGTATTTTCGTATCATTTCTTACCGTTGCTTTGGCACTGCGTAAACCAATGAAAATTGTTTCACGGATTTCACCTATCGAAGCAACACGGTATTTAGAAAATGCAGAAACACAAAAAAAAGGAAAACGAAATGGCAGAAAAAATGTCACCGTGTTTTCTATGGCAATGGCAAATATAACGGGTAATCCAAAAAGAACCATTGGTACCATCCTCACACTGGGGCTTTCCTGCGCATTGTTTGTGATTATCTCTAATTATGTGGGAAATATTGACACGGAGCATGAAGCACGTCTTTCCGTTAATCATGGACAATTTGAACTGCAGCTTGACTATTCTTCTGAGTATGATGAAAGATATCCGGAGAATAATCTGGATACGATTCTGACGGATAATCCATTGAATGATTCGCTGATTGAAGAAATCAAAAGCATTCCGGGAGTAACAGATGTCATGACGAGAGAGATTGTCTCTGTAAATCTGAACGGAACAAGATTTCCGGCTGCTGTTGTGAGTAAAAAGGATTTTGATTTTATGCGCCAAGATGGGGATATTGGTTCTATGGACTATGATCAGGCGGTAAAGAATGGTGATATTTTCTTTGGCTGGTCGGCGTGGATGGAACAAGATGGATATGCTCCGGGTGAATCTATTGTATTTGACTTTGAGAATGGAAGTGGAACCTATACCTATCAGGGAAAGATTGCAGGAGCTTTTGTAAGTGCGGACACTTATCTTGTCATTCCGGAAGGTGTATACCGTTCCATGAATCCGAGAGGAACAGCCTATGGCTATCTGTGGGTGGACTGTGATAAAAAAGATGTGGCATCTGTGGAACAGAGTCTGAATACTTTGATTTCTAATACTTCGCATATAAAAATGAATACCTATCATGCACAGTTAGAATCTGCAGAATCAGTAACCCGCATGATGAAGCTTGGCTGTTATCTGTTTATGGCGGTTGTAGGACTCATCGGTTTTATGAATATGGCAAACACCATGATCATGAATATTACGACAAAAAAGCAGGAATATGGTGTATTACAGGCTGTGGGCATGACAAATAAACAATTAAATTTATGCCTGCAGTTACAGGGACTGATTTTTACGGTTGGCACCATATGCGTAGCTTTGATTATTGGTTTGCCGCTCGGTTATGCACTTTTTTCCTATGCAAAGCATAATGGAATATTTGGAATGAATATTTATCATGTTCCAATCGTACCAATTTTTATTATGATTTTTTTTGTCGGTCTGTTGCAGATTGTACTTTCCTGCGTTTTAAGCAGTAATCTGAAAAAGGAAACGCTGGTAGAAAGAATAAGGTATCAGGGATAGCAAGTAACCAAGCTGTCACTCGGGCAATGAGTGGCAGCTTGGTTTGCGAGTATACGTCAAAAGATTCTGTGCCCCTTTGACATTATCATAATTCAAAAAACTCTTCTGCATCTCCCCGCCGCTTTCAAAAATACACATTTTTTTATTTCTTGAAAGTGGAAACTATGTAAAGGCAATCCGATTCTTTACTTAATTTCAGGAAAAAGAAAAAATATCAAAAAATTGATGATTAATGGTGAGCTTGTGATAGAATGAAAAAAAGAGAAAAGCATAAAGGATGTAGTTGGGGAGAATATTTGTTATGATTAGAAAGTTGCTGAACGGAGATGTAGATAGAGTTGCTGATATATGGTTAAAGACAAATCTGAAAGCACACTATTTTATTTCCAATCGATACTGGACAAGTAATTATGAATTAGTGAAAGAAATGGTGTCACAATCCGAAGTCTATGTGTTTGAAGCGGATAAAATGATACAAGGATTTGTAGGACTAAATGATGAATATATCGAAGGTATTTTTGTCGCTGAAGAAATGCAGTCATGTGGCATAGGTAAGCTTTTATTGGATTATATTAAGGATAAAAAAGTTAGATTACAATTAAATGTATACCAGAAGAATACCAGAGCAATTTCTTTTTACCAAAGAGAAGGGTTCATTATTCAATGCGAAGGTTTGGATGAAGCTACTGGTGAAAAAGAGTACACTATGCTATGGAAACAAAAATAAAAATCGAAATTTAACTATATAAAAAAGATGAAACGAAGGAGGCGGATTACTTAGAAAAGACATGGACAGTACACGAATCCAAATGCCTTTTATGAGCGAAAGAAACAGAAAAATGGAAAATAACGAACAGGATTTTATAAATATTATCAATGCGACAGAAAATAATTTAAAACACGTTTCTTTAAAATATTCCCAAGAAACAAATCACAGTTTTTACCGGAGTATCCGGTTCGGGAAAGTCTTCTCTTTGTCTGGATACGATTGCGGCAGAATCGAGAAGGGAACTGAATGTAACATTTCCAAGTTTTGTGCAGCAGTTTTTGCCCAAATATGGCCGCCCGGAAGTAGACCGCATGGAAAATCTTCCGGTCACGATCGTAATCGATCAGAAAAAACCGGCTGCTAATTCGAGGTCTACGGTTGGTACTTACACCGATATTTATGCGTTGCTGCGCCTGCTTTTTTCTCGTGTCGGAAAACCTTTTGTCGGATATTCGGATAGTTTTTCCTTCAATCATCCAAGCGGAAAATGTGAGCGCTGCGAAGGTCTTGGAGTTGTGACAGAATTAGATATACACAAGCTTGTAGATTTTGATAAATGTTTAAACGATGAAGGGGTTATTAAATGGCCCGCATTTACAACCGGAGCCTGGAGATGGAAACGATATGCTTACAGCGGTCTGTTTGATCTGAATAAGAAGATTAAAGATTATTCAAAAGAAGAGATGGATCTGTTCCTTTATTCTCCGCAGATCCGTCTTAAAAATCCACCGGATAACTGGCCGAAATCTGCGAAATATGAAGGAATTTATCCGCGTATGTACCGCAGTATCATCACATCCAAAGAAGGGCAGCTTCATAAGAAAGAACTGGATCGGATTGTCAGCACATTTACATGTCCGGTCTGCCATGGAGCCAGACTGAATGCAAAGATCCGCAGCTGCCTGATCAATGGCAAGAATATCTGTGAAGTTTCCGATATGCCGATTCCTGAGGCAGCAGAATTTATCCGTCAGATTGAAGATCCGCTGGCACGTGACATAAAAACGGAGATCTTAAAACGGATGAATGCGCTTACTGAGATTGGTCTGGGTTATCTTTCGCTCAGCCGGGGAACGGATACACTTTCCGGCGGCGAGGCACAGCGGATTAAAATTGCCAGATATATCAATTCACCGCTTACAGATATGATGTATGTACTGGATGAGCCAAGTGTAGGACTGCATTCAAGAGATATCCAGAAGCTGAAAAATTCCCTGATCAAATTAAAAGAACATGGAAATACAGTTCTGATCGTGGAACATCACCGGGAAATTATTGCATTGGCGGATCATATTGTGGATATGGGACCGGAAGCCGGTATAAACGGTGGACAGATTATGTACCAGGGCAGTTACGAAGGACTTTTAAAGGCTGATACGGTGACAGGGCGTATGCTGCGGACAAAAACGCCGGTAAAAATGGAATATAGAAAGCCGACAGGCTGGTATCAGCTCGAGCATGCCAATCTTCATAATCTAAAGAATGTAAATGTGAAACTTCCACTTGGCGTTATGACAGTCATTGCCGGCGTGGCCGGTTCCGGAAAAAGTTCGCTGATGGAATATTTTACCAGCCAGTATCCGGGAGAGGTTATTTCAATCAGACAGAAAGATATAGGGATCAATTTAAGATCGACCCCGGCTACCTATCTGGACATTGCAGATAAGATCAGGGCTCTGTTTGCTAAGGAAAATCATATTGCACGGTCATATTTCAGCTTTAATTCCAAAGGGGCATGTCCTGTATGCCAGGGAAAAGGGGTTATTATATCGGATATGGCCTATATGGATTCTATTGAGACGGTTTGTGAGGTATGTCATGGAACCAGGTATTCGGAAGAAGTGCTGAAGTATCAGTATAAGGGAAAAAACATTGCTGAAGTTATGAATATGACTGTACGTCAGGCAATTCGGTTTTTTGAAAACACTGATTTCGTCAATAAACTCGATATGCTGGAGCAGGTTGGACTGGGATATCTGCATCTGAATCAGTCTATGACGACACTTTCGGGTGGAGAACTGCAGCGTGTAAAGCTGGCGGACAAGCTTGAAGAGCGCGGACAGATCTTCATTCTGGATGAACCGACAGACGGACTGCATCTGGATGACATCAGACGGCTGATGAAACTTTTCAACAAGATGACGGACCAGGGCAATACGCTGTTTATTATCGAACATAGTCTTGACGTTATGAAGGATGCGGACTATATTGTTGAACTTGGACCGGAAGGAGGTCAGGCTGGCGGCGAGATTCTCTTTACAGGGACGCCGAAAGAAATGTTAGAATCTTCCGGTAGTGTGACTCGTGAGTATTTATCAGATTGAGGAAGCAACTTATGTCAAATACGAATCCATTCTGGAAAATCACATCAAACCAGGAAGTAACGGTCAATGAACAGAATCCACAGGCTGTTGGATTCTATGAACATCTGGGATTTCAGACATATAAGAGAACGGAGTGTGATGAGGAAGGTAATCCGTATCCGCTTTTATATATGAAACGTAATATATGTTAGATCTATAAAGTGGAAAAATCATCTAGTATATGTTAATATAGTATCTAAGATAGGTTGAAACACATTTACAAATGAAAAGAGGCATGAAAAAGATGACAAAGGAAGAATGGTATCAGCAATTATTTTCCCGTCTGGAACAGTCCAAATTCAGAAGCAGTTTTCATCTGAAAGAAAAGGACAAGGCATATATACGTGAAAAGGGTATGGATACCATCCGGCGTCACGCCGAAGATTTTATTGCAAAGAGAGAAGCACCTGCAGTGATCCCCAACGACGGAAAGCAGACGCCGATGCGGGGACACCCGGTATTCATAGCACAACATGCAACCGCGACATGCTGCAGGGGATGCATATATAAATGGCATAAGATGCGTCCGGGCAAAGAGTTAAGTAAGGTGCAGCAGGAATATCTGGTGGATGTCATCATGACGTGGATCGAGGGTGAGATGAAGCGATGAAACAAGATGATATGGAAAAAGAAAAGAAAAAATGTTCTGGAACATATCTGGAGGACAGCCATCCGGATATCTATCCGGAGAGCGTAAAAGAAGAAAGCGGTTATTATGTGGCAACAAAGAAGAAACAAGGCGAATATACAATAGAGGATTATCGGAAACTTCCGGAAGATGAAAGAGCCGAACTGATCGATGGAACGATATATGACATGGCAGCACCGCTTAGTGTACATCAGCTGCTGGCATCCAAGATATATAGTTCGCTTGCCGGATACATTGAAAAGAACCAAGACGCTTGTATTCCAATGTTTGCGCCGGTGGATGTACAACTGGATCAGGACGATAAAACGATGGTACAGCCGGATCTTATGATCGTCTGTGACAGAAAAAAGCTTACCAGACAGGGGGTTTTTGGTGCGCCGGATTTTATTATTGAGATCCTGTCTGAAAGTACAAGGAAGAAGGACAGTTATCTGAAGCTTATGAAGTATCAGAAAGCGGGGGTAAGAGAATACTGGCTGGTGGATCCGGATAAGAAAAAAGTGATTGTGTATGATCTGGAGAAAGTCGAGATACCAGTGATATATGGATTTACAGATCAGGTACCTGTACGGATATTCGATGGAAAATGTGTGGTCGATTTTTCACTGATCTATGAAAATATCAAATTTATATATGAACAATCATGACAATTGCTTTTCGTACGAACAAAAATAAGCTACAATGAGCATATGAAAAGAAAAACGGATAAACAGGAGCAAAAAAGTATGGAACTTCGGGTGTTGAAATACTTTCTGATGGCAGCGCGTGAAGAGAATATTACAAGAACAGCAAAGCTTCTTCATATTACACAGCCGACACTGTCAAGACAGCTGATGCATCCTGATCTGGCGCAAAAACGAAGCACTGTCAGAGACCGTAAAAAAATTCCTGGATGTATTCTCCGAAAAAAGAACATGATTTAAAAATCACAAAAAACTACGCAGCCCCGTAGGAAAAATATAATAGGATGCAGGTGACTTTGAACGAAGTGAACGGAACCAGCATCCTATTATATTTTTCCTACGGGGCTACATAGCTTTTAAGGCACACAATTTTTGAATCTAAACAATACTCATAAACCACTCCACCGTAGCCGGATCGTGATGTGAGAAGAACAGACTCTCTCCGCCATCCAGAGCTTCCAGTGTCTTCATATCTTCCTCAGAAAGTGTAAAATCAAATACATTAAAGTTCTCTTCCATACGTTCTTTATGAACGGACTTTGGAATTACAACAACGCCACTCTGGATCAGGAAGCGAAGAGCAACCTGTGCAGGTGTCTTTTGTTTTACCACGAATTTTGCAACGGATGTGAACCATCTTCTGAAGGGAAGAAAGGTCATTCCGCTGACGGATCCGGAGGCGGATGTGACGTATCATCTGATCTGCCGGAAAGAGAAGGAAGAACTTGTGAAGAATTATAAATAGACAGAGCGGAGACTGGTGAGAATGTGTTATACTGGTCGGGAATGAAAATAAATAAAAATACACAAGAGATACATGGGAGAAAGATATGAGTGAGAAATCAATGAGCAAAGATACAAGAAAGAATGTGATACTGCTGCATATTGCGGTTATGTGTTTTAGCTGCTCCGGCGTGATCGGTCAGTATGTACAGGTTCCGGCGGTACAGGTGGCAATGGGAAGAGTCATCTGTTCGTCGTTACTTTTACTGGCAATATCGCTGGTGTGTAAAGACAAGCTGACACTGGATTCGAAGAAAGATTACGGACTTATGATTTTGACAGGTGTTGTGATGGCAATCCACTGGTCTAGTTTCTTTCAATCGATCCAGACATCGTCCGTGGCAATCGGGACCATTACATTTTCAACTTTCCCACTGTTTCTGACATTTCTGGAACCTTTATTATTCCATGAGAAGATACGCGGTAAGAATATTTTGAATGCTTTGATCCTTTTGATGGGAGTATTGATCACGATTCCGGAATTTTCAGTGGAGAATAAAGTGACGATTGGAATTCTCTGGGGAATGCTGGCAAGTTTTACTTATGCAGTAATGACGTTATCAAACCGGTATTTTTCCAGCAGATACAAAGGACGTACCATCTGTCTGTATGAACAGGGAACAGCAGCAATTGCATTGCTTCCGGCGTTGGTACTGGTGAAAGCAGAATGGCGTCCGGTGGATTTCGCAGGTGTTGCAACAATTGGTTTTTTATGTACGGCGATTGCCTATTCTTTATATGTAACGGCGCAGAAAGGTGTAAAAGCGCAGACTGCGGGAATCATTTCCGGTATGGAGACGGTATACGGGATCGTATTTGCACTGATCTTCTTAAGAGAAATCCCTACGGTCAGAGAACTGGTCGGAGGTGCAGTGATACTTGGAATCGCATTTTATTCATCCTTGCATAGCGAAGATTAATCATAAGAAATTTTTAAGAATTGTATCGGGAAATATTTAAATCATGAACGATATAGTAAGCATGCAAAGAAAAAGAGGGGAGAGACGAAAGAAATGGAGGCAGAAAAAATATTAGTAGTAGATGATAACAAAGAAATCGTCTATTCCATCAGTGAACTGTTAAAGTATGAAGGGTATGAGACTTTGAAAGCATATGACGGTATGGAAGCACTGGATATTATGGAGCGGGAGAATGTAGACCTGATCCTTCTGGATGTGATGATGCCAAGACTCAACGGTCTGTCGGCACTGATGAAACTGCGTGAGAAAAGCAGGATCCCGGTGATCATCCTGTCGGCCAAGACAGAAGAAAGTGATAAGGTGTCGGGACTTACGCTCGGAGCAGATGACTATATTGAGAAGCCGTATAATCCGGCGGAGTTGATCGCCAGAGTGAAAGCGCATTTACGCAGATACCGCGCATGGAGCGGTGGAGAAACGGAGAAAAAGAAAGATCCGGATCAGATCGTGAATGGCGGTCTGGTACTGGATAAAAAGCAGAGAGTCATCTTTGTTGAAGGAGAAGAAGTGCATCTGACGGCAACGGAGTATAAGATCCTGGAGCTATTGATGGCGCATCCCGGGCAGGTATTTCCGGCAGAGCAGATCTATGAGAATGTATGGCAGGAAACAGCAGATTATACTGTAGAGAATACTGTAATGGTACATATCCGTCATATCAGGGAAAAAGTGGAGATTGATGCGAAGAAGCCAAGATATGTAAAGGTGGTGTGGGGAATTGGATACAAAATGGAAAAATATGGTAAAAGCAATTAAAAAGTTTATAAAAGAATATTATGATTGCGTATTTGGATTTCTGCTGTTTATAATTGGAAGCTTCCTGTTCTTTGTGGTGTTAGTGAACAGATATTATTTCAGTACATGGGGCGTATGGAGAATCTGCTTGATCGGCAATATCCTGGTGCAGCCGGGAATCTGCCTGCTCGTACGCAGGTATATGAAACTGAGATATCGGAACTGGAGTCAGAAAGGGAGTGCAGAGACCTATCTGCAGGATACAGAAGACAGTATCTATTATCAGACCTGGAAGGCGAAAGAAAAACAGTCGGAAAAAAGATTTCGGAATATACTGGCGGTAGAACTGTCGGCAGCAGCGGCATATCTTTTCTTTATCAGTTACAGTAGCGGATGGGGATGGAATTATGCAGCCGGATATATGATGGTAGCAACGGTGTTTATAGAATATATCTGCTGCCGGGAAGTGATCCAGAGATACTGGAGAAATGAGCTGGATCAGATCATGGAGCAGACGGAGAGCTTCTTTCAGAAGCGTCTGGAACAGGCGCTGGAGATTGAACGGAAGAGTCTGGAAAAGGTATCGAGAAGTGACCAGTTAAGAGTAGACTTGATCACAAATGTATCGCATGATCTGAAGACGCCGCTGACTTCCATCGTCGGATATCTGGAACTGATCAAAAAAGAAGAATTAAGTGATGTAGTGAGGGACTATGTAGACGTGATATCGACAAGAGCAGGAAAGCTTGGTGAGATGATCAACAGCCTGTTTTCGCTGGCAAAAGCGAGCAGTGGGAATGTAGAACTTCACAAAGAAACTTTTGAGCTTAACCGTCTGATGGAACAGATATTTGCAGATATGGATGACCGGATAAAAGAAAGCGGACTGAAATTTGTAACTCAGTTTACCGAAGAAGACACGGCAATTTATTCTGATAATTCTTATTTTTACAGGATCTGTCAGAATCTGATCGAAAATGCGCTGAAGTATTCGGCGAAAGGAACCAGGGTATTTGTCAAGACGTATAAAAAGGAAGCGGGAACAGATCAGAAAATAGTATTGGAGATTACGAATACATCCGGCTATGAGATGGATTTTGAAAAAGAAGATATCATCGAACGGTTTTCAAGAGGCGACAAGGCAAGAACCAGTGAGGGTAACGGACTGGGCCTTGCAATCGTAAGTACCTATGCGAAAGCACTGGGAGGAGAATTTGATATTAAGATCGACTGTGATCAGTTCAAAGCGATTGTTTCGATATAAGAAAATGTAATAAGAAAAAGAATCAGGATAGGTTCAGATAAGTTGAGAATGAAAAGGATGACATAAGTAGAGAGTCATCCTTTTTTTAATACCAAATATGCAAAAATATAAAGATAAATTAGGAAAAATCTGACGAAAATTCCGGATGAAGACATTCTAAAAAAGGATTTCGTTGACAAATAAATAAGTTTAAACTAACATTGGTTATAGGAAGGTAACTGAAGGGAGGAGAATTATGTTTCTGGAAATAAGAGGAATTAAAAAGTCATTCGGGACAGGCGACAGCCGTGTGAACGTGTTGAAAGGTCTGGATCTGGATATTGAAAAAGGAGAATTTTGTGTCTTGCTTGGACCATCCGGTTCGGGTAAATCAACACTTCTGAATATCATAGGGGGAATTGATGGTGCTGATGAGGGCAGTATCACGATTGAAGGCGAACGTCTGGAGGATATGACGGAGAAGAAACTTTCACTGTATAGAAGAAAGCATCTGGGATATATTTTTCAGATGTATAACCTGATACCGAATCTGACGGTACGGGAGAATATTGAAGTAGGGGCATATTTGAGTGATCATCCGTTAGATGTGGATGAATTGTTACATACGCTTGGTCTTTATGAACATCAGAAAAAACTGCCGAATCAGTTATCAGGAGGACAGCAGCAGAGAACTGCGATCGGACGTGCAATTGTCAAGAATCCGGATATCCTGTTGTGCGATGAGCCGACCGGTGCGCTGGATTATCATACGTCCAAGGAAATCCTGAAACTGGTCGAGACGGTAAATCAGAGATATGGCAATACGATTATCATGGTTACACATAATGATGCGATCAAAGACATGGCCGACCGGGTAGTAAAGTTAAGAGACGGAATGATTCGGAAGAATTACAGAAATGAAGTAAAGATTCCGGCGATCAATCTGGAATGGTAAGGAGGACATAACAGATGAAAAGTCCTTTAAGAAAAAGATTGCCGAGAGAATTAAAAAGTGAATTTGGAAAGTATTTAGTTGTCTTTATCATGATGGCAATAACGATTGGTTTCGTATCAGGATTCCTGGTAGCTGATGGAAGTATGCTCCGGGCATATGATGACAGCTTTCAAAAATACAATATCGAAGACGGATATTTCCAGACGAAGAAGAAGCTGACTCCGGCACAGAAAGAAGATATTGAAAAATCGGATGTAAAGGTATATGAGAATTTTTATATAGAGCAAAAGCTTACGAACGGAAGTACCATACGATTTTTCAAGAACCGGAAAGAGGTAGATAAGGTCTGCCTGATGAAGGGGAAGATGCCGAAAAAGTCCGGTGAGATTGCTGTGGACCGTATGTATGCAGATAATAATGAGCTGAAAGTCGGGGATACGGTGAAAAGTCGAAAGAAGACATTCCGGATTACAGGTCTTGTGGCACTTTCCGATTACAGTGCATTATTTCAAAATAATAATGATACGATGTTTGATGCTGTAAAGTTCGGAGTGGCAATTGTTACAGACAAAGATTTTGAAGCATTGAATCAGGTAAAGGTACAGTATAATTATGCCTGGATCTATGATAAAAAACCTGCAACAGAGAAAAAAGAAAAGAAGATGGCCGAAGATCTGATGGAAGACATGGCAGATGTCGTGACGATAGAAAGTTTTGTACCACAATACCAGAATCAGTCGATCCATTTTACAGGGGATGATATGGGAAGTGACCGTGCGATGATCGTTATGCTGCTTTATATTGTAATGGCGATTCTTGCATTTGTATTCGGTATTACGATCAGCAATACGATCAGGAAAGAAGCGGGCGTGATCGGAACACTGCGTGCATCCGGGTATACAAGGCGTGAATTGATCTTACATTATATGGCACTTCCGGTTGTGATCACACTGATCGGGGCACTGGTCGGAAATATTCTCGGATATACAGTATTAAAGCAGGTATGTGCGGGGATGTACTATGGAAGTTACAGCCTTCCGACATATGTAACGGTCTGGAATGCAGAAGCATTCTGGATGACAACGGTTGTACCGGTTATTATCATGCTGGTGATCAACTATGGAATTTTACATTACAAATTAAGACTGTCGCCGCTTAAGTTCATAAGAAGAGATCTTTCTTCCAGAAAACAAAAAAGGGCAGTTCATTTAAGTACAAAACTCGGTATCTTCCGCAGATTCCGTCTGAGAGTTATTTTTCAGAATATCAGTAATTATTTGGTGCTGTTTGTAGGAATTATATTTGCAAATCTGCTGTTATTCTTCGGATTGCTGCTCCCGTCGGTACTGAACCATTATCAGGAAGAAATACAGGAAAATATGCTGGCAAAGTACCAGTATATGCTGGAGGTTCCGACGGATGCAATCAGTGGAAGTAAACTGGAAAGTTTACTATCGCTGATGCAGTATTCGAACGGCACGAAGACAGATAACAAGACAGCAGAAAAATTCAGTGCATACGCATTAAATACAATTCCGGGAGAGGCCAAGAGCGAAGAGGTAGTATTGTACGGAGTAGAACCGGACAGTAAGTATATTAAGGCAGATCTGGGAGATGGCGTATATATATCGACGGCATATGCAGATAAGTATCAAGTAGAACCGGGAGATAAGATTACATTAAAAGAAAAATACGAACGCAAACGCTACACATTCAAAGTAAAAGGAGTCTATGATTACAGCGGGGCAATCAGTGTATTTATGAGCCGTGACAAATTAAACGAGACATTTGATCTTGGAAGTGATTATTATGCGGGATATTTTGCAAATACAAAGATTAAAGACATTGATGAGAAATACATAGGGTCTGTAGTTGATCTGGAAGCACTGACGAAGGTATCAAGACAGCTGGATGTATCCATGGGAAATATGATGGGACTGGTCAATGGATTTGCGATCATGATCTATATGATTGTCATTTATCTGTTGTCAAAGATCATTATCGAGAAAAATGCGCAGTCCATTTCCATGACGAAGATCCTTGGATATACCAACGGAGAGATCAGCAGGTTGTATATTATGTCAACCATGGTTGTAGTTGTAATAGAACTGCTATTAAGTCTTCCGATTGAAACGGTGGTTATGAACGTAATCTTCCGTGTAATGATGATGGAAAGTCTGACCGGATGGATCACACTGTGGATCGATCCAAAGATATATGTGGAAATGTTCCTGACAGGATTCATTACTTATGGTGTGGTAGCACTTCTTGAATACCGCAAGATTAAGAAAGTTCCGATGGATGAAGCATTGAAGAATGTGGAATGATCAAAAGAACGCATAGAAACGTATGACAGAAGTAATTGAATATAAAAAGAGGAGGAGAGAGAAGAGAAAAGTAGTTGCCCTAATGCTTTCTGGAATGATGATATCAGAGCTTCACTAGAATAAAAGAAAGGCAGAAAGGTGAAGTGAAGTTCATTATTGAGAAGAAAGGAACAAAATGATGAGAATCTAGGGGAAGACGAAGCTGCATTTATAGCGATGCACATCGTTTCGGCCGAACTTGGCAGCGGAAGTAATGTAGATGTTAATAAGATTACGAAATTGATTAATGCAGTTCTTCAGATTGTCAGAATCCATTTTAAGATAGAATTTAACGAGAAATCGATATCGTATGAACGGTTTCTAACTCATTTGAAATTTTTTGCGACCAGAGTATTTGATAATACCATTTATCAAGACAGCATGCAGGAAATATACAAAGTATTGATAGAAGAGAATGAATATGCTTATTCAGGAGTCAGAAAAATTGTGGAATATATTGAAAAACAGTATTCCTACAAATTGACAATAGATGAAAGATTATATTTATTAATACACATTAAAAGAATATTAGATGAACAATCAGAATAGATTGCAGGTTTGTTATTATTCAGTTAAGCAAGACCTGACTTAAAAGAAAGCAGCGGTCCCGGGAAGCGTATGCTCTTTTAAGTCGGGTCTTTGTTATATATATGAAAAAATAAAAAAGAAAATTGAGGTAAATGAAAATGGATTACGAAAGTATAGCAAAAAAAATCCTCCAAAGAGTCGGGGGAAAGGAAAATGTAATCAGCCTGGTACATTGTATGACGAGACTGCGTTTTACATTAAAAGATGAATCAATTGTAGACGATGAAGCAGTGAAAAAGACCAAAGGCGTTATGGGAATCATGAAAAAAGCCGGTCAGTATCAGATTATCATCGGTAATGATGTGGCAAATGTCTATGCAGAGCTTAATAAGCTTGGAAATTTTTCAAAAGAAGTACCGAAAAAAGCACCACAGAATAAGGAAAAACAGAATGTATTTTCTATGCTGATGGATACAATCTCCGGTATCATGGCACCGGTTATTCCGGCGATCATCGGAGCTACAATGATCAAAGTACTTCTTACATTACTTCCAATGATCGGTGTTCTGAGTACAAAAGGTGATACTTATAATCTGTTAAGTGTTATGGGTGACGGCGCATTTTTCTTTATGCCGGTATTGATTGCGATATCTGCATCTAAAAAATTTGGAACGAATATGTATTATGCGGCAAGTATAGCGTTGATTATGTTGCATCCAAATTTTATTTCATTCATGAATAGTGCAAATGATGCAAAAGAAACTGTAAAATTTCTTAAATTTATTCCGGTAACATATGCATCTTATGCTTATTCTGTTATTCCGATTATTCTGGCAGTATGGTCGCTGAAATATGTCGAGCGTCTGGTAGATAAGATTACACCGGTAGTAACCAAGAACTTCTTAAAACCGATGTTGGTAGTGCTGATCGAAGCACCTATTGCATTGATTATTCTTGGACCTTTAGGTGCAATCTGTGGTAACGTATTATCAACAGTTGTTTATACAATTCATGATAAACTTGGATTTATTGCGATCGGTCTTGTGGCGGGTGTATATCCTTTCGTTGTTATGGCAGGTATGCATCATGCATTTACACCAATCAAACTGGGAATGATTGCTTCCACAGGATTTGAAAACTTTATCTGTATCGGAGAACTTTGCTCTAACATGGCACAGGGTGCTGCATCGCTTGCAGTAGCAGTAAAGAGTAAGAACAAAGATTTTAAACAGATTGCCGGATCTTCTGCATTTTCGGCATTATTTGCAGGAATTACAGAGCCAGCTCTGTATGGTGTAACATTACGTTTGAAACGTCCGATGTTAGGAGCATGTATCGGTGCTGCTGCAGGTGGATTATTTGGTGGATTTTTCCAGATGAAATGTTTTGGTATTGCGACACCTGCGATCGTAACAATCGTTCAGTATGTAGAAAAAGGGAAACCGCAGAGTCTGTTATTTGCAGCACTTACGATTCTCCTTACAATAGTGGTTGCATTCATTGCGACAATGATCATTGGATTTGAAGATGTAGTAGATGAAAATGATGATGAATTAGACATGCTGGAAACAGAAAGCAAAGAAGAAGTAAAAGTAATGGAGAATGCGATTGATATTGCAAGTCCGGCAGAAGGAAAAGCAATTTCACTGTCAGAAGTTGCAGATGCAACATTTGCACAGGAAATTCTTGGAAAAGGTGCGGCAATTGTTCCGGAAAAAGGAGTGATCTATGCACCATTTGATGGAAAAGTAGATGTGATGTTTGAAACGGGACATGCAGTAGGTCTTGTAGGAGAGAATGGGGTAGAACTTCTGGTACACATCGGAATCGATACCGTAAATCTGGAAGGAAAATATTTCTCACCGAAGAAAGCAGCAGGAGATGTTGTGAAAAAGGGTGATGTGTTGATCGAATTTGATATTGAAAAAATAAAAGAGGCTGGATATGATGTAACAACGCCGGTGATCGTTTCAAACACAGATCAGTATGCAATAGTTGAAAAAACAGCAACAGGAGAAGTAACAAAAGAAAGTAACCTTATCAAAGTTCAGTAAAGGAAAGGAATATGGATATGGAAGAAATGAAAGTGACAAGATTTCCAAAAGACTTTCTATGGGGAAGCGCTTCAGCGGCTTATCAGATTGAAGGTGGATGGAAAGAAGATGGAAAAGGTGTGACAAACTGGGATACATTTGTACGTATCCCAGGGAAAACATATAAAGCAACGACCGGTGATGTAGCGGTAGATCATTATCACCACTATAAAGAGGATATTGCATTAATGGCAGAGATGGGATTAAAAACATACCGGTTTTCTATCTCCTGGGCCCGTATTTATCCGGAAGGAAGAGGTACGGTCAATGAAAAAGGACTTGCATTTTATCAGGATATTATTGATGAATGCTTGAAATATGGAATTGAGCCGATGGTGACAATTTTCCACTGGGATCTTCCGCAGGCACTGGTGGATCTGTATGGTGGATGGGAAAGCCCGGAGATCATTCAGGATTATGTGACTTATGCAAAGACTCTCTTCGAAAACTTTGGCGATAAAGTGAAATACTGGATTACATTAAACGAACAGAATATATTTACTTCTCTTGGTTGGTTGACAGCACAGCATCCGCCTGGAAAATTTGATGACCAGAAGACTTTTTATCAGGTTAATCATTATGCTTTTATGGCACATGCCAGGGCAGTACTTGCTTATCGTGAAATGGGTGGAAAAGGAGAGATTGGTGCAAGCTTTGCGTATGTACCATCCTATGCGTTGGACTGCAAACCGGTAAATGCAATGGCAAAACGTGATTATGATGAATTGAAAAATTTCTGGTGGATGGATATATATGCATATGGGCGTTATCCAAAAGCTGCGATGGCTTATCTGAAGAAAAAAGGTTATGCTCCGGAAATTTTAGATGAAGATATGGAGATATTGAAAAAAGCTGCCGGAGAGATTACATTCATGGGTGTAAATTATTATCAGAGTTGTGTGTGTGAGTATAATCCAATGGATGGAGTTACGCCGTATGGTACGATGAATACAACAGGTGTAAAGGGATCTGCCCAAGAACTGGGAATGCAGGGAATATATAAGAATCCAGTAAATCCATATCTTATGACAACAGATTGGGATTGGACGATAGATCCGATGGGGCTTCGCTTTTGCTGCCGTGAAATTACAAGCCGTTATGGTCTGCCAATTGTGATTTCTGAAAATGGATTGGGAGCATTTGATAAAAAGACAGAAGATGATCAGATTCATGATGAATATAGAATCCATTATCTGGAAGAACATTTGAAAGAACTGGGAAAAGCAATTGAAGAAGGCTGTGAAGTTCTGGCATACTGTACATGGTCATTCACAGATCTTTTAAGCTGGTTAAATGGTTATCAGAAACGTTATGGTTTCGTATATGTAGACCGTGAAGAGGAAGAAGGCGGTACATTAAACCGCTATAAAAAAGATAGCTTTTACTGGTATCAGGGTGTTATCAAATCTGATGGGGAGAATTTGTATAAATAGGTATAAATAAAAAAGATTATTGTGATACAGAAATGAAATTCCGGCACAATAATCTTTTTTGTTTACAAATTCAGGAATATACGACCATGCATGCGCTGGTCATGGAATACATCGAAGGACCTGCAATTGATGACAAAGAAAAAATTCTTTCAGACGGCTATGATATGGGAGAGATTGACGTTATGGAAGTGAAGATGGATTTGATGGAAGTCATGAAGGAGAATAAAACCAGCATGCCGCAGGGGCTTACGATGCTGGAAAGACATGTGGTAATAGGACTCTAGGTGATAGCTGCTTCTGATCAGCTCAAGCATTATCTGCACGACCGATATGAAGGCAGAGATATGGGAATGTCGGGGGGGTACGTTTGGGTATTTGTTTGCATTTACGATTGTGTTGTATCTGCTGATTAAGCATATCTTTCATTTTAACCTTCTGGTTACATACAAAGGTTCGATCGGTGACAGCCGTCATGATGCATTAAATAGAAAATCACGTGTAAAGAATAAATACAACAACTGTCTTGTCACATGTAAATAACAGTGGTATAATGTGAAAAGTTTAAGCGGTCAGAAGAATATATGTGGAGGGACTGTCCGTAAACGGAAAGCAGTATAGAAAAGAGGATGTTGTATTATGAAACTGAATGCAGATACAGTAATCGTAGGAAGCGGAGTCGCAGGACTTTTCAGCGCGTTGAATTTACCAAGAGAACAGGATATTATATTAATTACCAAGTCAGATCTGGAAAGCAGTGATTCGTTCCTTGCACAGGGGGGAATCTGTGTATTAAGAGACGAAAGCGACTACGACAGTTATTTTGAAGACACGATGAAAGCCGGTCATTATGAGAACCGGAAAGAATCTGTAGATATCATGATCCGTAATTCCAGAGATATCATCAATGATCTGGTAAAGTATGGCGTAGAGTTTGAAAAGAAGGACGGCGAATTTGCCTATACAAGAGAGGGAGCGCACTCCAGACCGAGAATCCTGTTTCATGAAGATGTGACAGGAAAAGAAATCACCAGCAAGCTGCTGGCACAGGTAAAGAAGCTTGAAAATGTGAAAATGTATGAATATACAGAGATGACAGATGTGATCATCGAAGATGATAAATGTGTAGGAATCAAGGCAAAGAATGAAAAGGGAACGTATGAAATTTATGCAGAAAATACGATCCTTGCAAGTGGCGGTATCGGCGGAACCTATCAGCATTCCACGAATTTTCCACATCTGACAGGGGATGCGATTGAGATTGCAAAGAAGCATGGAATCTGTCTGGAACATCTGGACTATGTACAGATCCATCCGACAACTTTATATTCCAAGAAACCGGGAAGACGTTTCCTGATCTCAGAATCGGTACGTGGTGAAGGAGCGGTCCTTTATAATAAGAACAAAGAACGTTTTGTAGACGAACTGCTTCCAAGAGATGTTGTGACAAAAGCAATCAGAGAAGAGATGGAAAAAGAAGGAACTGATCATGTATGGCTTTCTATGGAACATATACCAAAAGAAACGATTTTAAAGCATTTCCCAAATATCTATGAACATTGTCTGGAAGAAGGATATGACGTAACGAAAGAATGCATCCCGGTTGTACCGGCACAGCATTATTTTATGGGTGGAATCTGGGTAGATTCAGACAGCAGAACTTCTATGGAACACCTGTATGCAGTCGGGGAGACAAGCTGTAATGGTGTACATGGTGCTAACCGTCTGGCAAGTAACTCACTTCTGGAAAGTCTGGTATTTGCAAAGCGCGCAGCAACAAAGATTACAAAAGAAGAAACACAGGAAAAAATATCTGAACGTAAAGCGGTATAAGATGTTATAATAAATGCAGTATACGGATGCATAGATAAAAATTGCTATCTGTCAAAAAATGAATAGAAAAATAAACAGGAAAAGGACAGAAACAGACGAACAGGAAGAATGATAAAGGAGACAAGCATAATATGAATAACATAACAATGACTTTACAGGTAGACCACCTGATCATGGAAGCATTAAGAGAAGATATTTCAAGTGAGGACGTGACCACCAATGCGGTCATGCACGAAGCTGTAACCGGAGAAGTAGATCTGATCTGTAAACAGGATGGTGTGATCGCAGGACTTCAGATATTTCAGAGAGTCTTCGAATTATTAGATAAAGATACAAAAGTAGAATTTTTCTGCAAAGATGGCGATGAAGTAAAGAATGGACAGTTAATGGGGAAAGTAACCGGAGATATCCGTGTACTCCTTTCCGGAGAAAGAGTTGCGCTGAATTATCTGCAGAGAATGAGTGGAATCGCAAGTTATACACATTCCGTAGCATCGCTTCTGGAGGGAAGTAAGACAAAACTTCTGGATACCAGAAAGACGACTCCGAATATGAGAATTTTTGAAAAATATGCAGTCAGAGTGGGTGGCGGATACAATCACCGTTATAATCTGTCTGATGGAGTGTTGCTGAAAGACAATCACATCGGTGCAGCAGGAAGCGTGACAAAAGCTGTTCAGATGGCAAAAGAATATGCACCATTTGTACGTAAGATCGAGGTAGAAGTTGAAAATCTGGATATGGTGAAAGAAGCGGTAGAAGCAGGGGCAGACATTATCATGCTCGATAATATGTCCACGGAAGAGATGCAGGAAGCAATCCGCATCATTGACGGACGTGCCGAGACCGAGTGTTCCGGTAATGTAACGAAAGAGAATATCAGCAGACTGACTTCTCTCGGCGTAGATTATATTTCCAGCGGAGCACTGACACATTCCGCACCGATTTTAGATATTTCCTTAAAGCACCTTCATGCGGTATAATAGATGTAATTACCGTGTGTGGAGAAAAATACATGGATAAATAGATCATTTGGGAAAATAACATGGGAGGTGGCAACAGGAAATGCATGGATCTGAAAGAAGAGAACAGATAATCAGACAGATTCAGGAAAGCAAAGCTCCGGTATCCGGAACAAAGCTTGCTTCTCTTTATAGTGTCAGCCGTCAGGTGATCGTGCAGGATATCGCACTGATCCGCTCAGCAGGATATGAGATCATATCTACAAACCGCGGCTATATATTGAACCAGCCAAAGACGGTGTGTCGGATATTTAAAGTACAGCACACAGATGAACAGCTGGAAGAAGAGCTGAATACGATCGTTGACCTGGGAGGATGTGTAGACAATGTCATGATCCATCACAGAGTCTATGGAAAGATGGAGGCGGAACTGGCCTTAAGTTCCCGGAGAAAGGTCGGAGCATTTATGGAAGATATCCGAAGTGGCAAGTCCAGTCCGCTTAAGAACATCACATCCAACTATCATTATCATAAGGTCAGTGCCGACAGCGAAGAGACGCTGGATCTGATCGAGCAGGAGCTGAGGGAAAAAGGATTTCTGGTAGAGGAAAGGCGACAGGCAGTATAAAAATTGACAGAATAATTGAATGAAATATATGGTATTTTCTGACGGAAACAGGTATAATAGGGACAAAGAAATCGTGATACTTTCATCCGAAGGAGGGATACCTATGACGACACATAAGATCATAACAATAGGCAGACAGTTTGGAAGCGGCGGCCATGAGATTGGCAACCTTCTTGCAACAAGACTGGATATTCCGTTATATGATAACAATCTGGTCAGAATGGCAGCGGAGAAGATGGATATCAGAGAAGAGACTGCAAAGGCGATTGATGAGACGTCTCTTACCAGTTTTGTATCCAGTTATCTGATCACACCGATGGGATATTCTTCCTATATTAATTCGGAAGAATATGTACAGCCGTTATCTGAACAGATGTATGAATTACAGACGGAAATTATCAAAAAGCTTGCAGAACGCGGACCATGTGTAATCGTTGGAAGATGTGCGGACTATATCTTGAAGGATAATCCGAACTGTATCAATGTATTTATCTGTGCTGACAGGGCTGACCGTATCAAACGTATTGCAGAAAGATACGATGTGTCTGAGAAGAAGGCTCTCGACCGCATTAAACGAATGGACAGAGAACGGAAATACTATTACGAAACCCATACGGGGCAGGAATGGGGAAGCATCAGTTCTCATGAGATATTGTTGAATGCAAGCCTTCTTGGAATTGAAGGGACCGTAGATATACTGGAGGGAATCTATAAAAGATAACTGACAATGAATATAATCTAATAATGTATAAAACAGAAATGAGCAGTGTACGCTGCTCATTTCTTGTGTGTTGTGATGTATTTGATTATGATTCGAATCCCAGTACGGTTTCACTGTTCTGAATATCTGAGTATAACTTCAAATGCATGCCTTCCGTATGGCATACTTTTACAATGTCTTCATACTCTTTACAATCCGGCAGTATTTCCGTGAGAATGTTAGGCATATCGTAAAAAACAGTACGATTAAAAATCCGTGTCTTTGGAGTGTCAAATAACGCGGTGTAAAAAATCTCTGCCTCTACCAGATCCTGGAACATATGGCTTCCGTAAGAAAGCTCCGGCATGTATCCAACTTCACTGTCCGACATTTCGCAGATTGCACAGAAGTGATTGATCGCGGCAAAGCTTACAGGAACCCCAAGTTCCGGTGAGGAAGTTCCGATACGTCCAGGTACGAACAAAAGCAAGTTCTGATTGCTTTTGCGGAAATGATGATTGATATCTCCGATAATATGAGCGATATCTGGTTTTCGTTTATACGGGAATTCATAATAAGCCCTGGAGTCGACGAAGACTACATAGTCAATATCTTCTGCCCGGGACCCGCCCATGGAAGAACCGGTAACGGAGAACACTGTTTTATCTTCCGGGAGCGAAGGAACGGTTACGGCATCTCTTCTTGTGCCGACCTGAAGCGGTCTGCACTGTAACAGGTTAAATACAAATTCACCGGTATCAGTTCCATTGATGGTGAATTCGATGTCGACAGGATATTGGTAAGCCTGCTGCAATGTATGAAGAAGAGCAGGGTGTCCGGAAAAATGCATGTATAAAAGTTCCTTTCCTTCTTCATAAAGCTGGTTACAGAGTGGAGCTACAAAGTGCATATAGTCATCCATGCTGGATACCTGCCAGACGACATTATCGCCCATACGGATGGAATCAAGCATAGAGTCAAGACCCGGAAGACCGGACCGGATTCGTTCAAAAGTACTCATATGATCACTTCCCTTCTGTGAAAATAGTCTATATATAATGTATTATACAGAAAAAAAGACTGAAAATTACAGAATAACTGAGAAAAAATATGTAATGCCGAATGGCATGTTTTGCTTGAAAAATACGGACATACAAACTAGAATAAAAATGTTATGAAAAAATAGATAAAGGAGAGATAGAAATTATGGAAATGCTGATTGATGTATTTACTGATGCGGCGATTGACTGTATTAAGATGCTCCCGTTTCTGTTTCTGGCCTTTCTGCTGATAGAGGCACTGGAACACTATTCCAGTGATTTTACAAAAAAGCTTATGATAAAAGTAGATAAGGCCGGACCGGTAGTAGGAGCAGTAGTAGGATGTGTTCCACAGTGTGGATTTTCAGTTATGGCAGCCAATCTATATTCTGGAGGGATTATTACGATCGGAACATTGATTGCTGTATTTCTGGCAACATCGGACGAAGCAATTCTTATTATTATGGGAAATCCGGAGCATGCCGGCAAGATTGGTATATTGCTTCTGGCGAAAGTGATCATTGCGATCGTTGCAGGATATCTGGTGGATATTTTCTTTAAAAAGGAAATTGCAGTTCCACATCATGAAGGAGAACTCTGTCATGACTGTGGATGTCACAATCATTCATCCGGAATTGTAAAGCCGGCACTTCGTCATACCGGAAAGATATTCTTATATTTATTTGTATTTACATTTATTTTAAATCTGTGTATTGAAGTACTGGGAATTGACAGGATTTCTGCTATGATGCTGGGGGATACAGTATTCCAGCCGGTGATTGCAGCATTGATCGGATTGCTCCCTAACTGTGCGGCATCTGTGATTCTGACACAGCTATATTTAAGTGGAGCAATTTCATTTGCATCGGTTATTGCGGGATTGTGTACAGGGGCCGGAATTGGTCTGGTCGTTTTGTTTAAGGTAAATCCGGATAAGAAAGAAAACGTAAAGATTATTGCAGTATTATATGGAATTGCTGTGGCAGCAGGGCTGATTTTAGAGATGTTTGGTGTGTAATGTGCATGTAATATGGCGTGGAATTGCATTTTTGGAAGAATGTGTTATAATATTGACAACTAGGTAATAGGGCTTAGAGAGATTTAGGAGGAAATAAAATGGCTACAAAAAAAGTAACAACAGCAACCACAAAAGATGTAACTGCTAAAGTAACTGCACCAGAAACTAAGACATCAGAAAAAGCAGAGACAGTAAAGAAAGCAGAGACAGTGAAGGTAGTGGCAGCAGCAGAGCCGAAGAAGATAGAGAAGGAGACTGAGAAGGAAGTCGCAGCTCCAAAGGCAGAGCCAGTAAACTCAATTGTAAAAGAAGAAAAAGCTAAGCCGGAAGAAAAAAAGGCTGAGAAGAAAGCAGAAGAGAAGAAAACCGAGCCTAAGGCAGCAGAAAAGAAAACGGCAGAGAAAAAAGTAACTGCCAAAAAAGCAGAAGAAAAAGCACCTGCTAAAAAGACGACAGCTAAGAAGACAACGACAAAGAAAACAACAGCTAAGAAATCTACAGCAAAGAAAGAGATTAAAGTAAGTGCTTTTGTTGAATACTATGGAAAACAGGTGGAAGAAAAAGAAATCATTGCAAGAGTAAAAAAAGCATGGACATCTTCTGGAAACAAAATCGGAGATATCAAGACAATGGATTTATACATAAAGCCAGAAGAGTCAGCTGTTTATTATGTAATTAACGGAACATCAACGGGAGCAGTAGCATTCTAAAGGCAGATATGGAACCAGAGGCTGTGAATCTTCGGAAACACGGCCTTTTATACTTTTGAGAATACAAAACCGGCAGCGGTGGTTATGTATAATGAGGGGTATAAGAGAAAGGAGTATGGATATGGAGAACGTAACATCAGTTTTGAAATCGGCAGACGGACCCACGAGTATCTTTGTTGCAGGAAAGACGCCGGAAATTATGGGGGCTTTGATCGCAACAGTTGTGGTAGGAGTAATCATAGCTTTGTTTGGACTGAAAATTGTAAGGGTGTTATCGGCACTTGTAGGACTGGCTGTGGGAGCAGTTATTGGAGCAACGGCAGGAGTGATTGCCGGCTTTGATATGACAAAAATGCTTGTGGCGGTTGCAGTGTGTGCGGTAATATTATGCGTTATGTGTGCGGCACTTCGCAAATTTGGAATCTTTATTATGACATTTTTCGGATCCTTCGGCACATTTGTTACGCTGCTTGAAACAAAGTCAGTGATAGTACTTGCTATTTGTGCGGTTATCGCTCTGATCGTTGCGATACTTACGGTAATTTTTGCTGAGTTTTTTGTTATATTTGTGACTGGCATCATGGGCGGTGTAGAGGCTGGAATGGCATTACCGTTTGTGTGTGGAATGACGAAGATTGGCTGGATCGGATATGTGATGAGTGCAGCAATCGCAGTGATCGGAATTGTAGTTCAGACGATGATGCAGTCCAGAAAGATTGGAAAGAAAGAAAAGATATTCTCAAAGAAGATCAAAGAACAGGTATCTATGGAGTCTGAGGTTGAAAAAGCAAGAATGCTTTTAGATGATGGAGAGCCGGAAGAAAGTATGGAAGCAGCCGGGGATAAAGAAAAAACGGATAATGCTGAAGATACAGATAAGGAAGAGACTGTGACAGAAATATTTGATCTGGATGATACGAAGCCAGATGAAGATAATCTGGACGACGATGAAGATGTTGTGACAGTTGAAAAAACGGATGAGCCGGAAGACGGATTTCTGGATGAAGATGATGTGGAGATTTTTGAAACAGATGATTCAGATGTTGTAGTTTTTCATTCTGACGATATTGATTAATGAAGAAAATCCGACACAGACAGTAATTTCTATATACGAATGTGATAAGAAAAACACCTGGTGCAGAAAATTAAAAACTGCATCAGGTATTTTTTATGCCGAAATATGCAATAGAAACTGTTACCTACAGGCAGGATGTATTATTTTGACAGATCAGATTAAGAAAGATATAAGAAAGCCGGGAAGCAGTTTCGTTGTAATTTAAGAGGGATGTGATATAATACTATTAAGAATAAAGTTAAGGAGGCTTACTTATGAAGATAGATATGCATTGCCATGTGCGGGAAGGCTCAGTGGACAGCCGGGTAAGCTTGGATGAATACATCACAACCTTGAAAGAAAAAGGATTTGACGGAATGCTGATCACGGATCATGACACTTATCATGGCTATCGTCACTGGAAATATCACATGAAAGGAAAGGTACATGAAGACTTCGTAGTTCTGAAGGGAATCGAATACGATACACTGGATGCAGGTCATATTATCTGTATCATGCCGGAAGGTGTTAAGATGCGTCTCCTGGAAGTGAAGGGACTTCCGGTGTCTGTGCTGATCGACTTTGTGCACAGACATGGTGGAATCTTAGGACCTGCACATCCATGCGGAGAAAAGTACCTGAGCTTTACGAATACCAGCAGATTCTATAAGTCACCGGAACTGATCAAGCGATTTGACTTTATAGAGGCTTTTAATGCATGTGAATCTGCAGAATCGAACGAAGGTGCAAGAAAGCTTGCGGAAAAATATAAAAAGCCGGGAATAGGGGGAAGCGATGCACACAGACCGGACTGCATCGGGACAGGCTATACGATTCTTCCGGAAAGAGTTACCTGTGAGACAGAGCTGATCGCATTGATACGGAGTAAAGCTGCGATTGAAGCAGGCGGAGTGCTCTATGGAAAGACGGCAAAAGACAAGATGGGACCGGCCCATAAAATTCTGACATATTCTTTCTGGTTCTATAACAAAGGTGGTGCGCTCCTTAAGAAACACAAAAGAACTCTGAAGGGAAAAATTGAAAATCCGGCTACTCCGATCGATCCGATTGAGATCCCATACCTGCATAATATCAAGAAACAGAAGTGAAAAATTATGCACTAAAATTTATAATTTCTTGCATGCCCTTTTTTACTGTGCTAAAATACAGTATAAAACTATGAGAAATCAAGGAGGTACAGGTTCGTTATGGGAATGACGATGACACAGAAGATACTGGCAGCTCATGCAGGTCTTGACAGCGTGACAGCCGGTCAGTTAATAGAAGCAAAGTTAGATGTAGTCATGGCAAATGACATCACAGGTCCTATGGCTCTGCCAATCTTCAGACAGATGGCAGACAAAGTATTTGACAAAGACAAGGTGGTACTGGTACCAGACCACTTTACACCGAATAAAGATATCAAATCAGCAGAGAACTCAAAATCGATCCGTGAATTTGCAAAGAATCAGGGACTTAGCTGGTATTTTGAACAGGGAAAATCAGGAGTAGAACATGCAATCCTTCCGGAGGCCGGAGTTGTTGCAGCAGGAGAATGTATCATTGGCGCAGATTCCCATACCTGTACATATGGTGCGTTGGGTGCATTCTCAACAGGTGTCGGAACAACCGATATTGCAACAGGTATGGCAATGGGAGAACTGTGGTTCAAAGTTCCGAGTGCGATCAAGTTCGTACTGACAGGAAAGCCTGGCAAATATGTAAGTGGTAAAGATATCATCATCCATATCATCGGTAAGATCGGTGTGGACGGAGCTCTTTACAAATCCATGGAATTTACCGGAGACGGAATCAAGAATCTTTCCATGGCAGACAGATTCACAATGGCAAACATGGCAATCGAAGCCGGAGCCAAGAACGGAATATTCCCGGTAGATGAAAAGACAGAAGAATACTTAAAAGAACATACAAAGAAAGAATATAAAGTGTACGAAGCAGATGAGGACGCAGAATATGAAAGTGTTGTAGAGATCGATCTTTCCGAAGTCCGTCCAACAGTAGCATTCCCGCATCTTCCGGGCAATGCGAAGACGATTGACGAGATCGAAGCAATGGAACCAATCAAGATCGATCAGGTCGTGATCGGATCCTGTACAAACGGAAGAATGGAAGATATGAGAAAAGCAGCTGCCATTCTTCAGGGACATACTGTTCATCCGGATGTACGTGTTATGGTCGTTCCGGCAACACAGAAGATCTACAAACAGTGTATCAGAGAAGGCCTTCTGGAAATCTTCGTAGACGCAGGATGTGCAGTCAACACACCAAGCTGTGGACCTTGTATGGGTGGACATATGGGTGTTATGGCAGCAGGAGAAAAATGTGTATCTACAACAAACCGCAATTTCGTAGGAAGAATGGGGCATGTAGATTCCTTGATTTATCTGGCATCACCGGAAGTAGCAGCAGCAAGTGCGATCGCAGGATATATCGCTAACCCAGAGAAAGTAGGTGACAAATAATGAAAGCTTTAGGACATGTTTTTAAATACGGAGATAACGTAGATACAGACGTAATCATTCCTGCAAGATATCTGAATTCATTCGATGCACAGGAACTTGCAAGCCATGCAATGGCAGATATCGACCCTGAATTTGTAAATAAAGTACAGCCTGGAGATATTATTGTTGCCAACAAGAACTTTGGATGCGGTTCTTCAAGAGAACATGCGCCATTATGTCTTAAGACAGCAGGTGTCAGCTGCGTTATCGCAGAGACGTTTGCAAGAATCTTCTATCGTAATGCGATCAATATCGGACTTCCGATCATTGAGTGTCCGGAAGCGGCAAAAGCAATCGAAGCAGGTGATGAAGTAGAGATCGACTTTGACAGCGGTAAGATTTACGACAGAACAAAAGGCACGGAATTCCAGGGACAGCCTTTCCCTGAATTCATGCAGAAACTGATCGCTGCAGGTGGACTTGTAAAATATACAAACAGCAAGAGAAAGTAATCATATAAGGAGAGCATTGGCATGGGTTTATATTACAAAAGTACAAGAAATTCGAATCTGAAAGTAACAGCATCTGAAGCAATTCTGAAGGGACTTGCCCCGGACGGAGGACTTTTTGTACCATCAGAACTTCCGAAACTGGATGTATCAATGTCGGATCTGAAAGGAAAGACATATCAGGAGATCGCATATCTCGTAATGAAACAGTTCCTGACAGATTTTACGGAAGAAGAACTGAAAAGCTGTATCGATAAAGCTTATGACAGCAAATTTGACACAGAAGAGATCGCACCGCTTGTAAAAGTAGATGATACTTATTATATGGAATTATTCCATGGTGCAACGATCGCGTTCAAAGATATGGCGTTATCTATTCTGCCACATCTGATGACGACTTCAGCAAAGAAGAATGATGTAAAGAATGAAATCGTAATCCTGACTGCCACATCCGGAGATACAGGAAAAGCTGCACTTGCCGGATTTGCAGATGTGGAAGGAACAAGGATCATCGTATTCTATCCTAAGAACGGAGTCAGCAAAGTGCAGGAACTTCAGATGGTGACACAGAGAGGCGAAAATGTAAATGTAGTAGCGATCCATGGCAATTTCGATAATGCCCAGAGTGGTGTAAAAGCCATGTTCGAGGATAAAGAACTTGCAGAAGAACTTGCGAAGAAAGGCTATCAGTTCTCATCAGCCAACTCGATCAATATCGGACGTCTGGTTCCACAGGTGGTATATTATGTCAATGCATATGCCAAACTTCTGGAAAATGAAGAGATTGAAGACGGTGAGAAGATCAATGTAGTAGTTCCGACCGGTAACTTTGGTAATATCCTGGCTGCATACTATGCAAAACAGATGGGAGTCCCAATCGATAAACTGGTATGTGCATCGAATGACAATAAAGTGTTATTTGACTTCTTCCAGACAGGTGATTATGACAGAAACCGTGAGTTTATCCTCACAACATCACCATCTATGGATATCCTGATTTCAAGCAACCTGGAACGTCTGCTTTATCGGATTAGCGGAGATGATGACCAGAAGACAAAAGATATGATGGAAGCATTAAAATCCACAGGAAAATATACAATTACAGAAGATATGAAGGCACGTCTTGATGATTTCGCAGCTGGATATGCGACAGAAGAAGAGTGTGCGCAGAATATCAAGAAAGTATATGATAAGACAGGGTATGTGATGGATACACATACAAGTGTAGCATCTTATGTGTGTGAATGTTATCAGAAGAACAGTGGAGACAATAGGAAATGCGTGATTGCATCAACAGCAAGTCCATATAAATTCGTGAAGAGTGTCATGAGTGCAATTGATCCGAAGTATGCAGATCAGGATGAGTTCAGTCTTCTGAAGGTTCTGGAAGAAACATCAGGACGTGAGATGCCGCAGGCGATCAAAGATATCCTGAATGCAAATATTCTGCATGATCTGGAATGTGATGCTGATAAGATGAAAGATACAGTGAAGAATATTCTGGAAGTATAGAACGTTTACAAAATGATAAATATATTTTCTGTATTGATAAAAATACATAAAATGCAAGATTTCGTGTGAAATCTTGCATTTTATGCTTTTAAAACAAAAAATAGAATAAAAAATAAAAGTTTTAGAGAAAGAACTTGCAAAAACACATTGTGAAAAGATTGTTAAAGTATTGACTTTTGCGTAGAAAAATGCAATAATAAAACAAATGCTGTTGTGGGAGAATATAACAAGACTAGAATTTATAAATATACAGCAGCAAATAAAAGAAAAGAGGTTAAATGAAGATGGCTAAAATCGATTTAAGCAAGTATGGCATTTCAGGAACGACAGAAATCGTACACAATCCTTCTTATGAATTATTATTTGAGGAAGAGACAAAACCAGAACTCGAAGGTTTTGAAAAAGGACAGGAAAGTGAACTTGGTGCAGTCAATGTAATGACAGGTATCTACACTGGACGTTCTCCAAAAGATAAGTTCATCGTAGTTGATGAGAATTCAAAAGATACTGTATGGTGGACATCTGATGAATATAAGAATGATAACCATCCTGCAACACAGGAAGCTTGGAAAGCAGTAAAAGATATTGCGATCAAAGAACTTTCTGACAAAAAACTTTATGTTGTAGATGCATTCTGCGGAGCAAACAAAGATACACGTATGGCAATCCGTTTCATCGTAGAAGTTGCATGGCAGGCTCATTTCGTAACAAATATGTTCATCAAACCTTCAGAAGAAGAGCTTGAAAACTTTGAGCCAGACTTCGTAGTATACAATGCTTCTAAAGCAAAAGTTGAAAATTACAAAGAATTAGGACTGAACTCAGAGACAGCAGTAATGTTCAACATCACAAGCAAAGAGCAGGTTATCGTGAATACATGGTACGGCGGAGAGATGAAGAAAGGTATGTTCTCTATGATGAACTACTTCCTCCCACTTAAGGGAATGGCTTCTATGCACTGCTCAGCTAACACAGACCTGAACGGAGAGAATACAGCGATCTTCTTCGGACTTTCAGGAACAGGAAAGACAACACTTTCTACAGATCCTAAGCGTCTCCTGATCGGTGATGATGAGCACGGATGGGATGACAACGGAGTATTCAACTTTGAAGGTGGATGCTACGCTAAGGTTATCAACCTTGACAAAGAATCTGAGCCAGATATCTACAACGCAATCAAACGTAACGCTCTTCTTGAGAACGTAACACTTGATGAGAATGGAAAGATTGATTTTGCAGATAAGAGTGTAACAGAGAATACACGTGTATCTTACCCAATCAATCATATTGAAAATATTGTACGTCCGGTATCTTCAGCACCTGCAGCTAAGAATGTAATCTTCCTTTCTGCTGATGCATTCGGAGTACTTCCTCCGGTATCTGTACTGACACCAGAACAGACACAGTACTACTTCCTGTCAGGATTTACAGCAAAACTTGCTGGTACAGAGCGTGGAATCACAGAACCTACACCAACATTCTCAGCTTGCTTCGGACAGGCATTCCTGGAACTGCATCCTACAAAATATGCAGAGGAACTTGTTAAGAAGATGGAGAAGAGCGGTGCAAAAGCTTATCTTGTTAACACAGGATGGAACGGAACAGGAAAACGTATCTCTATCAAAGATACTCGTGGAATCATCGATGCTATCCTGAACGGAGATATCAAGAATGCTCCAACAAAGACAATCCCATACTTCAACTTTGAAGTACCTACAGAACTTACAGGTGTTGATACAGGAATCCTTGATCCTCGTGACACATATGCAGATGCATCTGAGTGGGAAGAAAAGGCAAAAGATCTTGCTGCAAGATTCATCAAGAACTTTGCTAAATATGAAGGAAATGAAGCAGGTAAAGCTTTAGTTTCAGCAGGACCACAGTTATAAGATCCACTAATGAATCTGATTAAAATCGGATAATGTTATAGGGTTGTAAAATCCATGTAAATGGGTTATAATAAGTGCAGTGGAAACCTGGAATGTTCGACACTCCTGTAGTTTTGAACCTACAATACTTTAAACGGGAGTCTTACATCTCTGTAATATGTCAGGCCATCGATTTTGCAGTGGAAGGCAGAAAAGCAGATGCGGATACCCACCTAGCTGGGTGCTAGGAGTCAGAATACAGGAACCGGCATTTTGGGGAATATACAAAAGATAAAAGACAGTCGTTTTTACGGCTGTCTTTTTTCGGGTATAAAGGGCGGGAAGAAAGGAAAGAAAATTGCGGAGACGGAATAAAAAGCATTACAGTATCTATATAGCATGGATTTTACTGTTATTGTGTGTGATCGGAGGCTTGAAAGCAGGCATAGAAGAAAGTGCTGTGGGAAAAGAGCAAACGCATTCTGAAATATCTATTCAGAGCAGATGGGAAGAATTACTGAAATCTGTATCTGAAAAGAAAAATGATAAAAAGAAAGACCAGAAAAAATCAGAGAGTACGGAGGCAGCACAGAAAAATATCAGGATATTGCTCATGACCGATGGATATAAACAGATTGTACATAAAGAATTAAAGGTCAGTGCAACGGGAGGTCTTATAATAGAAAAAACTGGTACCAGGGAAGAGACTGCAGAAAATGAGAAAATAACGATCACAAAGGAAGATGTCGGATTTCAGAATGGAAAAATCAGAGTAACAGCAAAAGATGGGGGAGAGATGGTTGTCAGCAGCATCAGGAGAGGATATGGAAATCCTTCTTATGCCGGAATACTGGATCTTTATGCAACATCAGAAGGAATAGTAATTATCAATGAACTTCCGGTGGAAAGTTATCTATGCAAAGTTGTTCCCAGTGAAATGCCGGCATCCTATCAGAAAGAAGCCTTAAAGGCACAGGCAGTCTGCGCAAGAAATTACGCGGAACGCCAGATGGAAGACTATGCTTATCCGGAATATCAGGCGCATGTCAATGACAGCACAGATTATCAGGTATATAATAATTCGGCACAGCAGGATGCATCCACAGAAGCGGTAAGGGAAACTGCCGGCGAGGTGTTAAAATATAAAGGTAATATTGTAACAACGTATTATTATTCAACATCTTGCGGAAAGACAACAACCATGAAAGCCTGGGGAACGAGTGAAAATGAAAGTAATGGATATCTTCAGTCGGTAGAAGTAAAAGATAAGAATGGAGATTATGAAAAATCACTTCCATGGTACCGGTGGGAAGCTGATATAGATCAGGATATATTGAGTACACTTTTGGCGGAGAATGTAAAAAAGAATATCGGGACGGTACAGTCATTAGAAGTAACGAAAACAGGACCGGGAGGTGTCGCGCTGCAGATAAAAGCTGTCGGTGATAAGGGAAGTATTACAGTTGATACAGAGAATAAGATACGAAAGGCGCTGGGGGGAAATGGATATGAAATAAAGAAACAGGATGGTACGGTTGCCCAAAGTGGTACGCTGCTTCCAAGCGCATTTTTTAAAGTGAAAAAGGCTGGTAATATATTCAAAATCATAGGCGGCGGATACGGTCATGGCATTGGTATGAGCCAGAATGGAGCAAATGAAATGGCGAAAAAAGGGAAGAATTATCAGGAAATATTACAAATGTTCTATCCAGGAACAACAATTGAAAAATAAGTATAATCAATGAAAGAATAGTTGAGAAAAACACACCTGGAAACGGAATGATTTCTAATAGACAAACGAAAGAAAATCGGGTAGAATATAGAGACGAATATTTTGGGAGAAAAAGATGAAAAAAGTTAAGTTTCTATATGATAAAGTAATGGAAATAACCGGACAAGTCGGGAAAGATCATGTAGGTGCCTATGCTGCACAGGCAGCGTATTTCTTCATGCTCAGTCTGATTCCGATCATATTACTGTTGATCACACTGGTACAGTATACGCCGGTTACGAAGGCAGACGTTATGACGGCTGTCCTTCAGGTGTTTCCAAAATCAGTAGACAGCCTGATCACATCCATTGTGAATCAGGTATATAATCAGTCCGGCGGTATCATTTCACTGACCATTATCGTTGCACTCTGGTCAGCCGGGAAGGGTGTACTGGCACTGACGACAGGTCTGAATTGCGTTTACGACTGTAAGGAGACACGTAATTATATTATTTTAAGAATACGCGCAACGTTTTATACAGTTGCGTTTATTATTGTAATTATCTTTCTGCTGGTGTTATCAGTATTTGGTAATACATTGAATCTGTTTGTAACGGAACATTATCCGCTTATGGAACGCTTTGTGGATCAGATTATGCAGATACGTGGAATCATTACACCGGTATTGCTGTTTGTGTTTACAATGATGATCTATAAATTTTTGCCGAACCACATTGTACAGTTGAAAGTTCAGTTGATGGGTGCGGCATTTTCAGCAGTCGGATGGATGATCGTATCATGGATCTTCTCGGTCTATCTGGATATTTTTAAGGGATTTTCATCTATGTATGGAAGTTTGACGACAATTGTACTGATCATGCTGTGGCTGTACTTCTGTATGTATATTTTGCTGCTTGGCGGGGAAGTGAATGTGATCCTGCGGGATATGGAGCAGGAGTAGAATTTCTGACTTGACAACTTCTGTTCATGTGATACAATAATTAAGTATTATGAGATAAAGGCAATGACCGTGTAAGTAGTGAGCCATTTTCCGCTAGAGAGAGGGAATCGACAGGCTGAAAGTTCCCTTGGGTTCAGATGGTGAATGAATTTCCCGCGCGAGCTGTGTTCTTGAAATAAAAGTAGAGAATGCCGTATGATGCACGTTACGCAGTAATGAGTGTCCGCAAAAATATTTTGCGGGAATCAGGGTGGTACCACGGGTTATATGTCTCGTCCCTTTTGGGGCGGGGCTTTTTTTATGCCAAAGCATGCAAGAGAAGCTGCCAGTGGCAAGTTCTCTTGCATACCCAAAAGCATACGCTGACATAAAGATATGCGAAGAAAGGAAGAAAATGATGAAAGAAAAACTGCAGAACATCAAAGAGGAAGCATTGAAAGCAATTGAAGCTGCCGATATGCCTGAAAAACTGAATGATGTGCGTGTAAAGTTCCTTGGTAAAAAAGGTGAACTTACCGCTGTATTAAAAGGTATGAAAGACGTTGCACCGGAGGACAGACCGAAGGTTGGACAGATGGTAAATGAGACAAGAGCAGCGATCGAAGCTGTTCTGGAAGAAAATAAAGAAAAGATGGAAAAAGCAATCCGTGCAGAAAAGCTGAAAAAAGAAGTGATCGATGTAACACTTCCAGCTAAGAAAAACTGCGTCGGACACCGTCATCCGAATACAATCGCACTGGAAGAAGTAGAGCGTGTATTTACAGGTATGGGATACGAAGTCGTAGAAGGACCTGAGATCGAATATGATGAGTACAACTTCCGTAAACTGAACATCCCGGACGGACATCCGGCAAAGGATGAGCAGGACACATTCTATATTAATAAAGACATCGTGCTCAGGACACAGACATCTCCTGTACAGGCACGTATTATGGAGCAGGGCAAGCTTCCAATCTGTATCCTGTCACCGGGACGTGTATTCCGTTCAGACGAAGTAGATGCAACACATTCACCTTCTTTCCATCAGATCGAAGGACTGATCATCGACAAGAATATTTCATTTGCTGACTTAAAGGGAACACTGGAAGTATTTGCAAAAGAATTATTCGGAGAAGACACAAAGACAAAATTCAGACCACATCATTTCCCATTCACAGAGCCAAGTGCCGAGATGGATGTAAGCTGCTTCAAATGCGGTGGAAAAGGATGCCGTTTCTGTAAAGGATCCGGATGGATCGAGATCCTCGGATGTGGTATGGTACATCCACACGTACTGGAAATGTGCGGAATTGATCCGGAAGAATATACAGGATTCGCATTCGGTGTAGGACTGGAACGTATCGCACTTCTGAAGTACGAGATCGATGATATGAGACTGTTATACGAAAATGATATCAGATTCTTAAAACAGTTCTAGCGAGCACAAGTAATAATACGAAAAGGAGATTTATAAATGAATACTTCATTATCATGGATAAAAGCGTATGTTCCGGATCTTGATGTAACAGCTCAGGAATATACAGATGCAATGACTTTGTCTGGTACAAAAGTCGAAGGTTATGAGAAATTAGATGCAGATCTTGATAAGATCGTGATCGGACAGATCGACAAGATTGAGAAACACCCGGATGCAGATAAACTGATCATCTGCCAGGTAAATGTCGGAACAGAGACGATTCAGATCGTAACAGGCGCTCCGAATGTAAAAGAGGGAGACAAGGTACCGGTTGTATTAGCAGGCGGACGTGTAGCAGGCGGACATGAGCCTGGACAGCGTGTAGAAGGCGGAATCAAGATCAAAAAGGGAAAACTCCGTGGTGTTGAAAGTGATGGTATGATGTGTTCCATCGAAGAACTTGGCTCTAACAGAGAGATGTATCCGGAGGCTCCGGAATACGGAATCTATATTTTTGATGATGATGCCGTTGTAGGCGAGAGTGCGATCAAATCACTTGGCCTCGATGATGTCGTTGTAGAATATGAGATCACATCTAACCGTGTAGATTGCTTCAGTGTTGTAGGTATTGCAAGAGAGGCAGCAGCTACATTTAATAAAGCGTTTTATCCACCTGTTGTCACACCAACAGGAAATGATGAGAATGCAGCAGATTATATCAAAGTAACCGTTAAGAATCCGGAACTTTGCCCAAGATATTGTGCAAGAATCGTAAAGAACATTAAGATCGGACCATCTCCAAAATGGATGCAGAGACGTCTGGCTTCTGTAGGAATCCGCCCGATCAACAACCTGGTTGATATTACAAACTATGTAATGGAAGAATACGGACAGCCAATGCATGCATATGACCTTGATACGATCGAAGGAAAAGAAATTGTAGTGCGTACTGCAGAAAAAGGTGAGAAATTCACAACTCTTGACGGACAGGAAAGAGAGATGGATGAATCTGTACTGATGATCTGTGACGGTAAGAAATCCATCGGTATCGCAGGTATCATGGGTGGAGAAAACTCTATGATCACAGACGATGTTCAGACAATGTTATTCGAAGCAGCTTGCTTTGATGGAACCAACATCCGTAAATCAAGCAAGAAGATCGGACTTCGTACCGATGCATCCGGTAAATTCGAGAAGGGTCTGGATCCAAATAATGCAGAGGCAGCCATTGACCGTGCATGCCAGCTGATCGAAGAGATGGGAGCCGGTGAAGTTGTCGGAGGAATGGTTGATGTATACAGCAGGAAGAAAGAGCCTGTAAGAGTACCATTTGATGCGGAAAAGATCAACAAGCTGCTTGGAACAGACATTTCTAAAGAAGAAATGATCGGATACTTCAAGAAGATCGATCTGGAATTCGATGAAGAGACAAGCGAAGTCATCGCACCTACTTTCCGTCATGACTTATTCCGCATCGCCGACCTTGCGGAAGAGGTTGCAAGATTCTACGGATATGATAACATTCCGACCACACTTCCAAGTGGAGAAGCTACAACAGGAAAATTATCATTCAAGTTAAGAGTAGAGCAGGTTGCACGTGATATCGCTGAGTTCTGCGGATTCAGCCAGGGAATGACATATTCATTCGAAAGCCCGAAGGTATTTGACAAGCTTCTGCTTCCGGAAGATTCTGATCTTCGTAAGGCTATTCCGATCATGAACCCACTGGGAGAAGATTATAGTATCATGCGTACATCTTCTTTGAATGGTATGCTGACATCACTTGCAACAAACTATAACAGAAGAAATAAAGACGTAAAATTATACGAACTGGCTAACATTTATCTTCCAAAGGCACTTCCACTTACAGAACTGCCGGATGAAAGAGTACAGTTCACACTTGGTATGTATGGCGAAGGCGACTTCTTCACTATGAAGGGTGTCGTAGAAGAGTTCTTCGATAAAGTAGGACTTCATAAGAAAGAAAAATACGATCCGAATGCAGGAAAATCATTCCTTCACCCGGGACGTCAGGCAAACATCATTTATGATGGTGTAGTAGTCGGATATCTTGGAGAAGTACATCCGGAAGTTGCAGATAACTATGGAATCGGAACAAGAGCCTACATTGCAGTAATCGATATGCCAGAGATCGTAGCAAGAGCAACATTTGATCGTAAATATACAGGAATTGCAAAATTCCCTGCAGTGACACGTGACATCAGTATGGTAATGCCAAAAGAGATTCTGGTAGGACAGATTGAAGATGTGATCGAAAGCAAGGGCGGTGAATATCTGGAAAGCTATTCACTGTTCGATATTTACGAAGGTGCTCAGATTAAAACAGGATTCAAATCTGTTGCATATTCTATCGTATTCCGTGCAAAGGATAAGACTCTGGAAGATGCAGATGTATCTACAGCTATGGACCGTATCTTAAAGGCACTCGAGGGTATGGGAATCGAACTTCGTAAATAAAAAAACATTCATTCATATCAGATAAAAGCTCGGTAAAAAAGAGCAAGAGGATTACGTATGAAGAAAAAACAGATCATAGGTCTGGTAGTAGCGGCAGCACTGTTCGTTGGAGTCAGTGCTGCCAGCGTATTTACCAATACAATTTCAAAAAATCTGCTTCAGAACAGTGCCGATGATATAATTAATCTCGGAGGTTCGTATCAGTTTAATCCACCGTCTGAAGATTATATTGCAATCGTAAGAGTAGAAGGTACGATCCAGGAACAGAGTGGAAGCAGTGCACTGGAGGCATCCAGCGGATATCAGCATGATTCAACGATGAATTATATCGATGAATTGATGGATGATTCTAACAATAAAGGAATTCTTCTGTATGTAGATTCTCCGGGAGGAACTGTCTATGAATCCGAAGAACTGTATCAGAAACTGAAAGAATATAAAGAGACAACAAAACGTCCGATCTGGGATTATATGGCACATTATGCGGCATCCGGTGGATATATGGTGTCTATGGCATCGGATAAAATCTATGCAAATTCGAATACAACGACCGGTTCCATCGGTGTGATCATGTCAGGATATGATATGTCCGGGCTGTATAAAAAGCTTGGAATCCGTTATGTAAGTATCACGAGCGGAAAGAATAAGGACAGCAGCAAATTTACGGACGAGCAGATTGCTATTTATCAGGATCAGATCAATGAAGCTTATGAGGAATTCGTGAATATCGTGGCAGACGGCCGTGATATGTCAGTGGAGGATGTAAAGAAACTGGCAGACGGAAGAACTTATACTGCAAAGCAGGCGAAGAACAACGGTCTGATCGATGAGATCAGTCTGTATCCGGATATGAAAGATGCGATGAGCAAAAAACTTGGAACATCTACATTTTATGAGATGGAATCAGATGAAGGACTTTTGCAGTCGCTGTTTTCCAAAGCAGAATCATTAGTTCCGAAGTCAGAAGCGCAGGTTCTGACGGAAACCGCCAAAAGTGTAGAAAGCGGGGTGCTGATGTACTATGCAGAACAGTTACGATAATCAGGAGAAGTTAGCCAGACAGAACAGTTGCTGTGCCAGTGGGAATCTGGAGTATGCCGGGTTCTGGGTGCGGATGGCGGCTTATATGATCGACAGTGTGGTAGTATTTGCAGGCCTCCTGATCGTGCGGTTGATATTTGCAGGTATCTCACTGGCTGGCGGCGGTGCGATAACGGGAACGGATATCCTGTTTCATTATTCGTTGAAAGATATCGTACTGTATGCTCTGAAAGTGTTGTATTTTATTGCATTTACCTATCTGACAGGAACGACACTTGGAAAGAAAGCGATGAATCTCCGGGTAGTTTCAAAAAATCCGGAAGAGAAGCTGACACTGTTCAATGTGGTGTACCGCGAGACGGTTGGAAGATTCTTATGTAGCCTTCCGGTGAATATCGGTTATATTGTTGCAGGAATTGATTCGGAAAAACGTGGATTTCATGACCTGCTTTGTGATACCAGAGTGGTCTATCAGAAGAAGATAAAAGCATGGATGGCGCAACCGGGAACAGTTGTACCAGAATGTGAAAAGCCAAATGTAGAAGAGCAGAAACCGCAGACATCAGAGGGTGAGCTGTCAAAAACGCAGGAAAATGTCCAAATGAAAGAGTCTGGGATACGGGAATTGAAAAAAACAGAAAATACACAGAGTTCTGTAGTTGAGAAACTGGGAAAACCAGTGTATAATGGCTATCGTCTGGTAGAAAATAAATCAGAAAAAGAAATAGCTTCAAATGCAACTGTAAATGAAAACATATCAGAAAAAGATACGTAAAGAATAAAAGGGAAAGGAATTCATAATTATGAAACGTCAGGATTTTTATTATGAATTGCCGGAAGAACTGATTGCACAGGATCCGCTTGAGGATCGTTCGAGCTCCAGACTTCTTGTCCTTGACAAGGAGACCGGGGCTTTTTCCCATCATGTATTTAAAGAAATCACAGAGTATCTGCATGAGGGAGACTGTCTGGTAATCAATGATACAAAGGTTATTCCGGCAAGACTGATTGGTTCCAAAGTAGAGACCAATGCCAAAATCGAAGTATTATTATTGAAGAGAAAAGAAAATAACGTATGGGAGACGCTGGTAAAACCAGGTAAGAAAGCAAAAGTCGGAGCAAAGATCAGTTTCGGTGATGGTCTTCTGATGGGAGAAGTCATTGATGTGGTAGAAGAAGGAAACCGTCTGATCAAATTCGATTTCGACGGAATTTTTGAAGAAATCTTAGACCAGCTTGGCCAGATGCCGCTGCCTCCATATATCACACACCAGCTGGAGGATAAGAACCGTTACCAGACGGTATATGCAACTCACACAGGTTCGGCAGCAGCACCGACGGCAGGACTGCATTTTACACCGGAACTTCTGGAAGAGATTAAGGCAAAAGGTGTGGATATTGCGAGAGTTACACTTCATGTGGGGCTTGGAACATTCCGTCCGGTAAAAGTGGATGAGATTACCGAGCATCATATGCATTCGGAATTCTTCATGATCGATGAAGAAGCGGCTGAGAAGATCAATCGTGCAAAAGAGACGGGACACCGTGTTATCTGCGTCGGAACGACAAGCTGCAGAACGGTAGAATCGGCAGCAGATGAGAATGGACATCTGGAAGCGAAGAGTGGATGGACACAGATATTCATCTATCCGGGCTATAAATTCAAAGTACTGGATTGTCTGATCACGAACTTTCATCTTCCAGAATCTACATTAATCATGCTGGTATCTGCGCTTGCAGGACGGGAGCACGTGCTTGCGGCTTATGAAGAGGCTGTGAAGGAGAGGTACCGGTTCTTTTCATTTGGGGATGCGATGTTTATTCAGTAGAGTTGCTATTTAATGCATTAAGCGTCTGATACCCGGCCGGAAGAAAAGGAAGAGAGTCCGCGATAATTAATTAAATAGAAAAAAGCCACACATATTTATACTCTTTTGCATACCATAAATGCGAAGGAGCGTGATAATATGATCTATAAAGCAATCCAGGGACTTCCGCAGGCCCATGCCAGGATAAAAGGGAGCAAAGAATACCCTGATATTCGTGGAAATGTATATCTCTATGAAGTGTATAATGGCACAGTTCTTTTAGGAGAACTGATGGGAATCCCGGAGGAATTGGAGAAGAAATACGGAGGATTTTTTGGATTTCATATTCATGAAGGAAATGCGTGTACGGGAGATTCACAGGATCCATTTGCAGATACAAAAGGACACTATAATCCGGAAAAAGAAGAACATCCCAGACATGCAGGAGATCTGCCGCCGGTATTAAGTAATGATGGAACTGCATGGATGGAGATTTATACCGGAAGATTCTATCCAATGGATGTTGTCGGCAGGACGATCGTACTTCATGAGATGCCGGATGACTTCAAGACCCAGCCGTCCGGAGATTCGGGAATGAAGATCGCATGCGGTGAAATCAAAGCATGGGAACAAGAATGTAAGAACAAAAATGGTAACGAATAAGTGGAGAACCGTCATACAGATAATTTGACATGTAAGTATGAAAACGCTAAAATTGGTGGAGGAATGTAGAAAACTGCAGTCCTCCATTTTTGCGTCAGGGGATATTAAAAAAGCCAAAACCTCGCTTCCTGATGGAAAGGAGTCCATATGCCGAAAAAAGAATTAGCAAAAGGGTATACAACCGGAACCTGTGCACAGGCTGCAACGAGGGCAGCAATGCAGATGCTTTTTACAGGTGAAAAAGTAGAGCAGGTGTCGGTAGAACTGCCGCAGGGAGAAAAGCTGCAGTTGGATATCACGGATATACAGAGAAAATATACAGACAGGGAATTGCCGGATATGGTATCCTGTGCGGTCAAAAAAAACAGCGGAGATGATCCGGATATCACGAATGGAGTACTGGTTTACAGTCAGGTAAGGCTTTCTGAAACAGGACAGATTCATATTGATGGCGGGATCGGGGTAGGAAGAGTGACCAGGCCCGGACTGAATCAGCCGGTGGGAGAAGCCGCAATTAACCGTGTGCCAAGGCAGATGATAAGAAAAGAAGTAGAAGAAGCCTGTGAAGAGGTTGGCTATACCGGTGGAATTGATGTAGAGATTTCGATTCCGGAAGGGGCAAGACTGGCAAAAGAAACATTTAATCCAAGACTTGGAATAGAAGGAGGACTTTCAATACTTGGGACAACCGGTATTGTGAATCCGATGAGTGAACAGGCGCTGATCGATACCATTGAAGTAGAGATGAAGGTATGCCTTGCGGAAAAGTACAGGTATCTGATCATTGCACCGGGTAATTACGGATTGGATTTTCTGAAAGAACAGTATAGTATAGAAGAAAATGATGTGGTAAAATGTAGTAACTATATTGGTCAGACCATAGATATGGCGGTAGAACAGGATTGTAAAGGTGTCCTGCTGGTCGGACATATCGGGAAACTGATCAAGGTATCCGGCGGAATCATGAATACCCATTCCAGATGGGCAGACTGTCGGATGGATTTATTCGCCACGGCCGCATTGAGAGCGGGAATTGCCGGAGAGAAGGCAGTCGAATTTCTTGACTGTGTGACGACGGATGATGCATTGGAGAAATGCAGCGAGGAAGAACGAACACGCATTATGGAAAAAATCATGATGCGTATGGAGAAATATCTGAACTACCGGGGGAAAGGAGAGATACAGGTGGGAGCGGTCACGTTTTCCAATGTATACGGAATCCTTGGAAAGACAGAAAAAGCAGAAGAACTGATAGAAAGATTCAGAAAAGAACGACATATACAATAGATACCAGAGTATGCAGGAGAAGTTGCTGGTAGCAGGTTCTTTGCAGGACAGGAAGGAGTCGGAAAATGATACATTTTGTGGGAGCAGGTCCGGGAGCCGAAGATCTGATCACGGTCCGTGGACAGCGTTATCTGGAGCAGGCTGATGTGGTGATCTATGCGGGATCACTGGTGAATCCGGGGATGTTAAAGAGTACAAAGGAGACATGCGAGATATATAACAGTGCGAAGATGACACTGGAAGAAGTTCTGGAAGTGATGGAACAGGCAGAACGGGAACAGAAGATGACGGTTCGGCTGCATACAGGTGATCCGTGTCTGTACGGTGCAATCCGGGAACAGATGGATCATCTGGATGAACTGGGAATTGCGTATGATTCCTGCCCGGGTGTCAGTTCCTTCTGCGGGGCAGCAGCGGCACTGAATCTGGAATATACACTTCCGGAGGTGTCACAGAGTGTTGTCATCACACGTATGGAAGGAAGAACACCGGTTCCAGCGAAGGAAAAGGTTGCAGCGTTTGCAAGTCATAATGCGACGATGGTACTTTTCTTAAGTACAGGACTTCTGGAAAAGCTGGAAGGCCAGTTGATAGAAGGCGGTTATAAAGAAGATACGCCGGCAGCAATTGTATACAAGGCAACATGGCCGGAGGAAGAAAGTTACATCTGTACTGTCAGTACACTGGCAGAGACTGCGAAAGCACATGGAATTACAAAGACAGCATTGATCATCGTTGGAGATGTGGTGACACATCATACGTATGAACGTTCGAAACTGTATGATCCGGAATTCACCACCGAGTTCCGTCAGGGAGTAAAATAAGATGAAGATTGCAATGATCAGTTTTACCGGAAATGGAAGAAGACTGGAGAGATCTTTAGCACATGAACTGGAAAAAGAAGGACACCAGGTGCTGCAGGCGGTAAAATGCAAAGAACTGGAATCGGACAAGGATGCGGTAAAATGCAGTGCCAGAGAATGGACAGGTGAACAGTTCCGGACGCGGGATGTACTGATCTTTATTGGAGCAGTACAGATTGCCGTGCGCTTGATCGCATCTTTTATAGGATCAAAGACAACAGATCCGGCGGTACTGGTACTGGATGAGAAAGGACAATATTGTATCCCGATCCTGTCCGGGCACATTGGCGGAGCAAATGAGATGGCTGAAAGAATTGCAGAGATGGCAGGAGCACTGCCTGTGATCACAACAGCTACAGATATCCGGGGAAAATGGGCAATAGATGTATTTGCCAGAAAGAATCATCTTTATATAGAAGATATGCAGAAGGCAAAGCAAATTTCGGCAAAGATTCTGGAAGGAAAGACAGTTGTGGCCGCGATTGAGAGCGGAAGAGATTCGATAGAGGGTACTGTGCCGGAAGAAGTGAAGATCGTACAGGAAACCTATGAGAATCCAGATATCTATATCGGGATATATGAACGAAAATTAAGCAGTCATGTATTAAGGATGATACCACAACGGATCACGGTGGGAATCGGCTGCAGACGGGGGACATCCGCAGAGCAGATAGAACAGCTGGTGGATAAGATACTGAAAGAATCACATATTAATAAGAAAAGTATTGGCAGGATCGCAAGCATTGATCTAAAAAAAGACGAAGAGGGATTGCTTACATTTTGCAACAAATATAACATAGAGCCGGAATTTTATCCGGCAGAAGAATTAAAAAAAGTAGAAGGAGAATTCAGTGTTTCTACATTTGTAAAAAAGGTTACCGGAGTGGATAATGTATGTGAAAGAAGTGCTGTATATACAGGTGGTACACTGCGGATCAGAAAACAGGCAGAAAATGGTGTGACAGCAGCATTTGCCTGGGATAATTGGAGGGTGAAGTTTGAATAAGGTATATGTGATAGGAATGGGACCGGGGGCATATGAACAGATGACGGTGAAAGCAGTCCGGACGCTGGAAAAATGTGATGTGATCGTCGGATATACCGTATATATTGAATTATTAAAAGAATATTTTCCGGATAAGAGATATCTGACAACGTCCATGAGACAGGAGGCAGCACGGTGCAGGATGGCATTCGAAGAGGCAGCAAAAGGAGCTGTAACGGCAATGGTATGCAGCGGAGATGCCGGGATATACGGAATGGCAGGACTGATGTATGAAATCGGTGAGGAATATCCGGAAGTCGCGATCGAAGTAATCCCGGGAGTGACAGCGGCACTGGGAGGTTCTGCGGTACTTGGAGCAGCAGTCGGACATGATGTCAGTCTGATCAGTTTAAGTGATCTTCTGACACCGTGGGAATTGATTGAAGAAAGGCTTCGCTGTGCGGCAAAAGCTGATTTTGTGATCTGCCTTTATAATCCCTCCAGCAGGAAACGCAGTACCTATCTTGCAAAAGCATGTGAGATTATGCTGGAATATAAGGCGGAAGATACCGTCTGCGGAATAGTGAAAAACATTGCCCGCGATGGAGAAACAATGCAGACACTGACACTGAAAGAATTAAAAGAGACAACAGTAGATATGTTCTCTACTGTATTTATCGGAAATAAACAGACAAAAGTAATTCGGGAAAAAATGGTTACACCAAGGGGATATCGTATATGAAAGACAAAAAGATTCTATTATATGCAGGGACAACAGAAGGAAGAAAATTAGCATCTTATCTCGGAAGAAGAGGCGTAAGACTGCACGTCTGTGTGGCAACCGCTTATGGGGAGAGTCTGCTTCCGGAAGAGAAGAATATAACGGTGACACACGACCGGATGGACAGTGGGCAGATGGGCGAGTTTATGAGGGTGTTTGAGCCGGATTATGTGATCGATGCAACACATCCATATGCCAAAGAAGTGACCAAAAACTTGAAAAGTGCCTGCGAGGTTATGCAGGTTCCGTATTTAAGACTGGTCAGGGGAAGTGAAGAGACCAAAGAAAGCATCTGTGTGGAAAATATGGATGAAGCGATAAAGTATCTGGAAAAAACAGAAGGAAATATTCTGGTAACAACAGGAAGCAAGGAGCTGGAATCCTATACAAGACTGACGGATTACGAAAGCCGGGTATATGCGCGCGTTCTGTCTATTGGCCAGGTGGCAGTTAATTGTGAAGAACTTGGATTCTCCGGACGTCATCTCATCTGTATGCAGGGACCGTTTTCTACGGAAATGAATCGTGCCATGTTAAAGGAATATGATATTGCTTATATGGTAACGAAAGAATCAGGACTTGCAGGCGGATACCCGCAGAAATGTCAGGCTGCACTAGAAGCCGGTGTGAAAATGGTTGTGATCGGAAGGCCGGAAGAAGAAGAGGGAATGAATTTTGAAGAAATGTCCAAATTCCTTCAGAAAGAACTGGAACTGGATAATCACTGGAAAGTTACACTGGTGGGAATCGGTGCAGGTGCCAGAGACCAGGTTACACTGGAAGCAAAAAGATGCTGTCAGGAAGCAGAACTTCTGATCGGAGCAGGCAGGATGATCGAGGCAGTGGCAGAAGTCGGACAGACCATATATGAAGCATACCGCCCGGATGAGATCATTTCTTATATCAAAGAAAATCCGGAATATGAAAATGTAACGATTGCGTTGTCCGGTGATACAGGATTTTACAGCGGTGCGAAGAAGATTCTGGAATTGACGAAAGATGACCCACAGATTGAGACAAAAGTAGTGCCTGGAGTGTCATCCATCATATATTTTGCATCAAAGCTTGGCGTAACATGGGAGGATGCGGCACTAGTAAGCCTGCATGGAAGAAAAGAAAATCTGATGGCGGTCATTAAGGAGAATAAAAAGGTATTCGCCCTTGTAAGTAATGCAGAAGAGATCCGTCAGATCCTGACAAAAATGACGGAATATGGAATGGGCGAAGTAACAGTCAGGATCGGAACAGAACTTTCTTATAAGAATGAAGAGATTCAGACAGGAACAGCAAGATCACTGCTTCATTACAAAGGAGAGAATCTGGCGGTCCTTTATATTGAAAATGAATCCGGCGGCGAAAGCCCGGTGATTCCGGCAATTCCGGATGATACATTTGTACGTGGCGATGTACCGATGACCAAGGAAGAAGTAAGAAGCATTTCGATTGCTAAACTTAAGATTAAGAAGGATGCAGTTGTATATGATGTCGGAGCAGGAACAGGCTCTATTTCCGTAGAGGCCGCCATGGTTGCAACGCAAGGTAACGTCTATGCAATCGAACAGAAAGTGGAGGCGCAGGAACTGATCCGTGAAAATGCAAGGCGGATGCACGTGGATAATCTGCATGTGATAGAAGGTATGGCGCCGGAGGCACTGGAAGAACTGCCGGCACCTGATTGCGTATTTATCGGGGGCAGTAAAGGAAAGTTGTATGAAATCCTGGATGCTATCCGGAAGAAGAACCCATTTGTACGGGTGGTGCTCAATGCAATCTCACTCGAGACGATGATGCAGGTGTTAAAATATACGGAAGAGAATGAGATAGAAGAGGCAGAAGTCATTCAGGTAGCGGTAAGCCGTGCGAAAAAAGTGGGCAGTTATCATATGATGAATGGACAGAATCCGATCTATGTGATCAGCTTTACGAGCAGACCGGCAAAAAAGGAAGCAGATCCGGAAAATGAAGACGATTTCGTTCTGGAAGAAATCAATCTGGACGAGGTGGAACCGGAAGATATGACCGGAGATATGGCCGGAGATATTGTGGAGGATATTACGAAAGTGATCTCTGTAGGGGATCTGACACCGGAGAAAATCCGGGAAGAAATGGAGGAATCTGAGTAATGAAACTTCCTAGAATTCTGATTACTGCGATGAGAAGTGGCGCAGGTAAAACCATGCTGACCTGCGGAATATTGAAAGCAATGAAGATGCAGGAGATAAATCCTGCGTCTTTTAAGTGCGGGCCGGATTACATTGATCCAATGTTCCACAAGACTGTGATCGGCATCAGCAGCTATAATCTGGATTCCTTTTTGTGTGGAGAAAATGGAGTCAGAGAGATCCTGAAAAAAAATGGTGCCGGAGCAGATATTTCCGTAATGGAAGGTGTTATGGGATACTATGATGGGATCGCAGGGATCTCTTCAGAGGCGAGTGCTTATGACATTGCCAGAATTACCGATACCCCGGCTGTGATGATCCTGGACTGTAAAGGACTAAGCGTGTCTGCAGTGCCGTGTATCCAGGGGTTTTTGCATTATAAAGAAGACAGCCGTATCAAAGGCGTAATTCTGAACCGTTTGTCTCCGATGATGTATGGAAGAATGAAAGAGATGATCGAGGTGCGGACAGGAATCAAAGTCTACGGCTATGTTCCGGTTATGAAAGATTGTGCACTGGAGAGCCGTTATCTGGGACTGAAGCTTCCAAAAGAACGAAAAGATACGGAAGACAAACTCACAAGACTGGGAGAACAGATTCTGAAAAGTGTAGATATCGCAGGCCTTCTGGAACTGGCAGAAAATGCACCGGAGCTGCAGGAAAAGAAAACGCAAGGATATACATCAGAAATGGTAGAAAATTTGGCGGAAAATGCACAGTATAGTACAGAATCGGTTAGAACAAAAGATACGGTACGGATCGGGCTTGCAAGTGACGATGCATTCTGTTTTTTCTATCAGGATAATCTGGAACTGCTGCAGGAGATGGGAGCGGAACTGATTCCGTTTTCTCCTCTTTACGATAAGCAGATTCCGGAAAATCTGTCGGGACTTTTGTTCTATGGCGGTTATCCGGAACTATATGCAGAAGAACTAAGTAAAAATGAGTCAATGAAGACGAGTATTAAAAAAGCATTGAACGGCGGAATGCCATGTATCGCGGAGTGTGGAGGATTCATGTACCTGCAGGAATATATCAGAGATGAAAGCGGCACAGAATTTCCAATGGTTGGATTTTTAGAAGGGAAAAGTTATCCGACAGGTTCCTTAAAGCGATTCGGCTATGTTACCCTGACAGGGGGAAGAATATTCGGTAAAGAAGCAGGAGGTATCCCGGCACATGAATTTCATTATTATGATTCAGAAGTATGCGGGGAAGCATTTCTGGCGGAAAAACCAATGTCAAACCGTTCGTGGAAATGCATGATCAGTACCGATACGGTACTGGCAGGATATCCGCATATTCATTATTATGGAAATGAAAAGATTCCGGAGAACTTTCTGGAACAATGCAGAAGATGCAGGGAACAAGAGAAAAGAGCTAGGGAAAGAGATAGAACATAGAGAACAGAGAGGATAAAAGCATGGCAGAGCAAAGTTTAGAACAACTGGAACAGGAATTCCATCAGATCGTATCGGGCATTCATCCGGCAGATGTAGTAACGAAAGGAAATGCGCAGAAAAAGTGGAACTCCATTGCGAAACCGTTACACAGTCTGGGAAAACTAGAAGATCATATTATGCAGATTGCGGCACTGACCGGCGATACAGACGTGAATCTGAACCGGAAGGCGCTGATCGTGATGTGTGCGGATAACGGAGTGGTAGAAGAAGGTGTAACGCAGACAGGACAGGAAGTAACTGCAATTGTTGCAGAGAATTTTCTGACATGTAATACCAGTGCGGCGATCATGTGTAAAAAAGCCGGTGTAGACATCTTTCCCATCGATATCGGTATGGCAGCGGATACAAAAGTCCCAAGATATAAAACGGCAAATGGAACCGCAAATATGACCAAAGGTCCGGCTATGACAAGAATGCAGGCGTTACAGGCAATCTTAACCGGGATCCATCAGGTGAAGGAAAAGAAGGAAGCCGGATATAAGATCATTGCTACCGGAGAGATGGGAATCGGAAATACGACGACCAGCAGTGCTGTGGCTTCCGTACTTCTGGGAGACGAACCGGCAGAGATAACGGGACGGGGAGCAGGACTGACGAACGAAGGATTGGAAAGAAAAATACACGCGATCGAGAAGGCGATAGCGGTCAATCGTCCGAAATGGGATGATCCGGTGGATGTACTGGCAAAAGTAGGCGGATTCGATCTGGCGGGAATCACCGGACTCTATCTGGGAGGTGCTGTATATCGAATCCCGATTGTAGTTGATGGATTTATCTCAGCGGTTGCGGCACTTGCGGCCGTCAGAATCTGTGAGTGGGTCAAAGATGCGATGATTGTGTCACATGTCTCGAAAGAACCTGGAATGCAAAAGATCCTGAAAGAGTTACACATGGATGCACCATTGCATGCAGATATGTGCCTGGGTGAGGGAACCGGAGCTGTGGCATATCTTCCGGTGCTGGATCTTGCGGCAGAAGTGTATGGACGGATGAGTACATTTTCAGAAAATGACATCGAAGATTATAAAGAATTAGGTGAGAAAGAATGATACATCTGGTGACAGGCGGAAGCGGAAGCGGTAAATCTGAGTATGCGGAGAACTGGCTGACAGGCAGAAATAAGAAGGATGGTACTTACATATATATTGCAACCATGCAGCCATACACAGAAGAAACGATGAAAAAGATTGAAAGACATCACAGGCTGAGAGCCGGAAAAGGATTCCGGACATTGGAAAAATATACAGATCTATCAGAACTTGAGATACCAAAGAATCAGGGAATCCTTCTGGAGTGCATATCGAATCTGGTGGCCAATGAGCTTTACAGAGAAGATGGGACATTGAATGATTTAAAAGAAACAAAAGAAAAAGTATTGGCAGGAGTACGCAGACTGAGCAATTCTACGACACGTCTTGTAATTGTTACAAATGAAGTGAACGCAGATATAAACAGCTATAGCGAAGAGACGGAAAAATATCGGGAATGCATCGGAATGGTGAATCAAAGTCTTGCAGAGCTTGCAGATATAGTAACGGAAGTTGTGTATGGAATTCCGGTATGCATTCGTAAGGAGCAAAAGAAGTATGAAGAGTATAAAAAGAATATGGAATAGTTTCAAAATTGCGTTTTCCATGTACAGCAGGATTCCGATGCCGCGCAGCGAATGGACAGATGAAAATAAATCGTATGCAATGTGTTTTTTTCCATGGATCGGTGCGGTGATCGGACTTTTGTCTTATGGAGTGTTTCGGTTTTCAAAATGGTTTGATGGGAATGGAGGAGGAAATTATTCCTTATTTTTTGTAATATTTCTGATCCTGATCCCGGTATTTATTACGGGAGGAATTCATCTGGACGGATTTCTGGATACACAGGATGCGCTGAGTTCCTGGCAGACGAAAGAGCGTCGTCTGGAAATACTGAAAGATTCCCACGCAGGAGCATTTGCTATCATTTCATGTACCGTCTATTTTCTGATGTATATTGGCGTGTATTCTTGTCTGAGTGTACGGAGTATGGAAGTGATCGCATATAGCTTCATGCTATCGAGAACATTGAGTGGACTGTCTGTAGTTACATTTCCACAGGCAAGGAAGAAAGGTATGGTGGCAGATTTTTCGGAAAGTGCATCGACCAGAATTACAAGAATGGTATTGAGCATTTATCTGATTGTACTGTGTTTCCTGATTCCACTGACCGGAGGAATCTGCGGAATCGGATGTGTGATCTCGGCAGGCGTGGTATTTGGATATTATTACCGGATGGCGATGAAGAATTTCGGCGGTGTGACTGGGGATCTGTGTGGATATTTCCTGCAGGTATGTGAACTTGTGATGGCGCTTGTCGTGGTAGTAGTGGATATCGTAGTAAAAAGCGGAATCATCAAATGATGAACAGGCTGGATAAAAGTGTGGAAAGAATGAAGAAAACAAGTGGCAGAAAGAAAACAGCAGAGAAATAGTAGAAAATAACAGAAAGATGAAAATACAGGATTGGAGGAAGGAAAAGAAGTCATGATCATGATAATAGGCGGCGCATATCAGGGAAAACTTGCATTCGCAAAGAAAATCTACCCAGATGTTACATGGGCAGACGGTGCGGTATGTACGGAAGAAGAACTATATAGCTGCGAAGGGATATATCATTTCCATCAGTATATCGAAAGAAAGATAAAGGAAGGAGAACCGATAGATGATCTTGCAGAAGAACTGATTCGGAAGAATCCGGAACTGATCCTGATCACAGATGAGATCGGATACGGGATCGTGCCGGTTGACCGGATGGAACGGGAATACAGAGAGCAGACCGGAAGAGTGTGCACGCGCCTTGCGGCATATTCGGAGAAAGTATACCGTGTGATGTGCGGAATCGGACAGGTGATAAAGGAAGTATGAGGATTTATCTGATACGTCATTCGATGACGAAAGGAAATAAAGAAAAACGCTATATCGGAACGACGGATGAATCTTTATGTCTGGAAGGAATACAGCTTTTGGAAGAGAGAAAAGGAATGTATCCTGAGGTTACATATGTCTATGTAAGTCCGATGAAGCGGTGCGTGCAGACGGCAGAGATCATTTATCCGGAGATGATGAAAGCAGGAGCATATAGCTGTAATGAAAAGTTACGGGAGTGTGATTTTGGCCTGTTTGAAAATCATAATTATATCGAACTTTCCGGCTGCCCGGAGTATCAGGCATGGATAGACAGTGGTGGGAAGCTGCCATTTCCGGAAGGGGAAAGCAGGGAAGCGTTCATCCGGCGGACACTGGAAGGGTTCCGGGAAGTCGTACGGGATGCGCAGGCACATGACCGGGAGACGATTGCGGTTGTGGCACATGGCGGAACGATCATGAGTATCATGGAACGGTATGCAGTAAAGGAAGACGGGACACCAGCAGGAAGTTATTATGATTATCAGATAAAGAATGGAGAAGGATATGAACTTAGAATTTCAGAGAATGACATATATGACGATCGCGATCGTGGCGGGCTTTGTTCTGGATCTGATCTTCGGGGATCCAAGATGGCTGTATCATCCGGTGAGGCTGATCGGGCATCTGATATCGGGAACCGAAAGAATTATCAGAAACTGTCTGCCGGCGAATAAGACAGGGGAACGCATCGGTGGAGGGATTCTGGTGCTGGTGGTTGTGACGGTCAGTACAGGAGTTCCGGCGGTGATCTTATCGGTTGCATATAAGTATTTCTGGCAGCTTGGACTTGCATTGGAAAGCTTCTGGTGTTATCAGATCCTTGCAACGAAATCCCTGAAAGTAGAAAGTGACAGGGTCTACATAGCACTGAAAAACAAGGGCCTGGAGGCCGGGAGAAAGGCCGTGTCCATGATCGTCGGAAGAGATACACAGAATCTGACGGAAGAAGGTGTGACCAAGGCGGCCGTAGAGACGGTGGCAGAGAATACATCAGATGGTGTGATCGCACCGTTATTTTATATGCTGATCGGCGGAGCTGTTCTGGGATTTACATACAAAGCGATCAATACGATGGATTCGATGGTTGGATATAAGAATGACAAGTATCAGTGGTTTGGAACGGCAGCAGCGAAGTTAGACGATGTGGTGAATTTCATTCCGGCAAGGGTATCGGCAGTGTTGATGATCCTGGCTGCATATCTGACCGGAATGGATGGAAAGAATGCAGCACGTATCTTCCGAAGAGACCGCTTTAATCATAAAAGTCCGAACTCGGCACAGACAGAAGCAGTCATGGCGGGGGCGCTGGATGTGCAGCTTGCAGGAGATGCGTGGTATTTTGGAAAGCTGCATAAGAAGCCGACGATCGGAGATCCGGTCCGGGAGATGGAACTACTGGATATCCGGAGATCGCATAAGCTGTTATATGGGACGGCAATGCTTGGTTTGATACTTGGAATCATCCTCCGGATTCTGGTTCTGTAGATGATATTGATAATAAAAATCAAAAAACAAATAATATTATCTGCAAATTATGAATAAAAAGTTAGAATTGTGCAAACAATGTTCCTGTTGACTAACATAGTCAGTGCAACTTACAATATAAAAAAGAGGTAAAGAAGGTGTTAGTTATGCAGGCATTGTCAAAGGCGGCGGCTGGAAAAAGCTACACCATCAAGTGGATGTTCGGCATCCCGGAAGTTCTGGATAAGATCCGAAAATGCAAGATTGATGAAGGCAGTGAGATCACAGTCATTCAGAATTCCGGAAGAGACCTGATCATCAGGAGTGGTGAGAAGCGGATCGCAATGAGCAGCGATGCGGCAACAAGAATTCAGGTATAAGATTCCGGTTGACTATTTTCTGCAAAGTGAGTAAGATGGTTGTAGCAAAATAGCAGAGAGAGCGGTTTATCCGCACAGGTGAAGGAACGTTGGCAGAACCAAAAGAGACAGTTCACGGTGGAGACATTTACCGGAATCCATCTGTTACAGATTATTCTGTAAACAGTAACCCGCTGGGAGTTCCCGAAGCGGTACGAAAGAGCGTACAGGAAAGTGCAGACAGGATCATGTATTATCCGGATGTCAGATGCGACAGACTTCGGGAGTCGATCAGTGATTTTGAGAGAATAGAAAAAGAAAAGATACTCTGCGGCAATGGTGCTGCAGAGCTTTTTTTTGCTGTCGTAATGGCAGTGAGACCGAAAAAAGCACTGGTGACGGCACCAGCTTTTTCCGAGTATGAGCGGGCACTTGGCACAGTTGGAGCAGAGGTACAATATTACAGATTAAAAGAAGAACAGGATTTCCGGATACAGGAGGATATACTGGAACAGATTACGGAAGATACAGATATGATATTTCTGTGCAATCCCAATAATCCGACCGGACAGACAACGGAAAAAGAACTGCTGATCCGTGTGATGAACAGGTGTAATAAATGCGGTACGATACTGGTCCTGGATGAGTGTTTTATAGAGTTTCTGGAAGAACCAGAAAGATATGAATGCCGGGAGTATCTGACACAGTATCCGAATGTGGTCATTATCAAAGCATTTACGAAAATATTCTGTATGCCGGGTGTAAGACTTGGATATGCATTGTGTGAGAATGCAGCTCTTAGGAAACGAATGAGGGCAATGCTCCAGCCGTGGAATGTGTCGGTAACGGCACAGGAAGCAGGTGTGGCAGCACTTGTTGATTGCGAAGCATATTTAAAGAGAACGAGAGAATATATAAAAAAAGAAAAGTTCTGGATGACAGAGCGGATGAGAAAGCTTGGTCTGAATGTATGGGGATCGGAAGCAAACTATATATTTTTTAAAGGAAAAGCAGGACTGTATGAGAAGGCACTGAAAAGCGGACTGTTGATCCGGGACTGCAGTAACTATGAAGGACTGACAGAAGGGCATTACCGGATTGCAATAAGATCTGAAGAAGAGAATGAAAGGTTGATAACATGGCTGGAAAAATTATGATACAGGGGACAATGTCCAACGCAGGAAAGAGTCTTCTGTGTGCGGGACTTTGCAGAATATTCAAACAGGACGGATACCGGGTGGCTCCGTTCAAATCCCAGAATATGGCACTGAATTCCTTTATTACAGAGGATGGACTGGAGATGGGACGTGCACAGGTTGTGCAGGCAGAGGCAGCAGGCGTGGCGCCGCAGGTAGAGATGAATCCGATCCTGTTAAAGCCGACCAACGATGTAGGATCACAGGTGATCGTAAATGGTGAAGTCTTGAAGAATATGAGTGCAAGAGAATATTTTGCTTATAAAAAGCAGCTCATACCGGACATTATGAAAGCATTTCACAAATTAGAAGAAGAGAATGACATCATTGTGATCGAAGGAGCGGGAAGTCCGGCAGAGATCAACCTGAAGAAAGATGATATTGTAAATATGGGGCTGGCGAAGATGGTAGATGCGCCGGTGCTTCTGGTCGGAGATATTGACCGCGGAGGAGTATTTGCCCAGCTTCTGGGGACGCTTATGCTCCTGGAAGATGATGAGAAAGAACGTGTAAAGGGACTGGTCATCAACAAATTCCGCGGGGATAAGACAATCCTGGATCCCGGTATTGTTATGTTGGAAGAAAGAGGCGGCATTCCGGTAGTCGGAGTTACACCGTATATGCAGGTCGAGATTGAAGATGAAGACAGTCTGACAGAGCGTTTTAACATGACAAAGGGTGGAAAAGGTGCAGAAGAAAGGATCGGTCTGGTGGATATCGCAGTCATCCGGACACCGAGAATTTCGAACTTTACGGATTTCATGCTGTTGGAAAATGCTCCGGGAGTGAATCTGCGTTATGTAAAGAATCCAAGAGAACTTAGAAATCCTGATATGATTATCCTTCCGGGAACAAAAAATACGATGGGAGATCTGAAATGGTTAAGACAGAGCGGAATGGAAGCGAAGATTCTAAAGGCGCATGCCGGCGGCTGTGTGGTCTGGGGAATCTGCGGCGGCTACCAGATGCTAGGGCAGTCGCTCAGTGATCCGGAAGGCGTGGAAGATGGCGGCAGTATGAAAGGACTCGGCCTTTTGCCGGTAACGACTACATTTACCACAGAAAAGACCAGAACAAGGGTGAATGGAACACTCCTTCATGTGGAGGGGAATCTGAAAGCACTTGAGAATCTGAAGTTTGAAGGATACGAGATCCATATGGGAAAGACCGAACTTCTGGAAGGATGTCCGATGAATCAGATTCACGATACGGTGAAGAAAAAGGACAGACAGATTCCGGATATGGAGCCGGAAAACAGAATAGAGAACAGTACAGACGGAATCTCGCATGGAAATGTATACGGAACATACATCCACGGCATTTTTGATAAGGAGAAAATTGTATCGGAGATCGTAAAATCCCTGGCAGAAAAGAAAGGACTTTCAATGGAAGAAGTGGAAGGTGTAGACCTGAAAGCATTCAAAGAAAGCCAGTATGATCTTCTGGCAGATACACTCAGAAAACATCTGGACATGAAGGCAATCTATCAGATCATGGGAATGCAGAAATAATTTTTCGGGATTACTATGTATTCGTAAGGAGCTGTAGATACCAAAGTATGCAAGAGAAGTTGCCGATGGCAAGTTTTGTAGTTAGAAAAGATGAGATGTGGGCTATGACGGACTATGAAGAGAAAGGAAGAAAACGTTGAATATACAGAAAAATAATCACGCGGCACATACTAAAATAGAGATAGAAAATGTTCTTCCGACAGAGATCGAAAAGCGCAGCTTTGAGATCATTACGGAAGAACTGGAGCAGGAAGGCATCGTGCTTCCTGAGATTCAGGCACCAATTACAAAGCGCTGCATACATACCAGTGCGGATTTTGATTATGCGAAGAATCTGGTGTATTCCGAGCATGCGGTGGAGAAAGCACTCGAAGCGATCAGAGGCGGTGCTTCCATCGTAACCGATACACAGATGGGGCGTTCCGGAATTAACAAAAAGAGACTGGCACAGTACGGCGGTCAGGTATACTGCTTCATGTCAGATGAAGATGTGGCACAGGCGGCAAAGAAGAATGGAACCACAAGAGCTGTTGCCAGTATGAAAAAGGCGTGTGAACTGAACGAAAAACTGATCTTTGCCATCGGAAATGCACCGACAGCACTAATTCACCTGTATGAACTGATCAAAGACGGAAGAATCCGTCCGGAGCTCGTGATCGGTGTACCGGTCGGCTTTGTAAATGTGGTACAGTCCAAAGAACTGATCCTGACACTGGAAGATACCCCGTATATTGTAGCGAGGGGGAGAAAAGGCGGAAGTAATATTGCGGCATGTATCTGTAACGCACTGATCTATATGCTGTAGGGAGGAAGAATTTATGACATTACAGCAGTTAAGGTATATTACCATGGTTGCGGAGAAGGGGACGATAAGTGAGGCGGCAAAAGAGCTGTTCATTTCCCAGCCGAGTCTTACCAATGCGATTCGGGAACTGGAGCAGGAGATGCAGGTGACGATTTTTCACCGGACGAATAAAGGGGTGACGATCACCGCAGAGGGAGATGAATTTCTCGCCTATGCAAGACAGATTCTGGATCAGGTCGGCCTCATGCAGGAGAGGTATCTGAATGTAAATGAACGGAACCCGAGATTTTCCGTATCCTGCCAGCATTATTCTTTTGCGGTCAATGCATTTGTAGATGTGATCCGTAAATTTGATGCGAGAAAATATGATTTTACACTGCGGGAGACACAGACTTATGAGATCATCGAAGATGTGGCGAAGCTGAAAAGTGAGATAGGTATTCTGTATACTTCTTCACAGAATGAGACGATCATCATGAAACTGATCCGTCAGAATGATCTGAAATTCGAAGAGTTATTCGTAGCAAAGCCACATGTATTTATCAGTTCAAAGCATCCGTTGGCAGATAAGGAAGCACTGACACTGGAAGATCTGGAGGAGTATCCGTATTTGTCATTTGAGCAGGGGGATTATAATTCCTTTTATTTTTCCGAAGAGATATTAAGCACACTGGACCGGAATAAGAACATCAAAGTCAGAGACCGGGCAACGCTTTTCAATCTGGCGGTCGGCCTGGACGGGTATACGGTAAGCTCCGGCGTGATCAGTAAAGAACTGAACGGTGAGAATATCATCGGGAAGCCGCTTCTGGTGGATGAATATATGCGGATTGGAACGATCGTGCGGAAAGATGTGGCACTGAGCCGGTATGGAAAGGTGTATATGGAAGCGTTGAAAAAATACACAGGCGGGATGTAAGAATAATTCAGAATAATGGTGAAAAGCAGTGGAAAAAGGTTTCGTTTGTAAAAGAAGTTGCAGAAGAAGTCTGGGAGGCTTAATATCAAATTGAATATATAAAAAAGATATGAAAGATATATCAAATATACGTTTCACATTTTTGATATTCTCTCGTATAATAGTCTGCTGAGGGGGATTGGTTTGAAAACGTAAAAACGTGTGAAAGCAATTCCCCGTTTTTTCTAAGGAGATGAAAACATGGGAGTAATGAAAAGTTTATTTTCCGGGAAACAGATGTCGGAGGCATTCATCTGTAGTGCATTTCTGGCTTTATCGGGAGGATTTCAGGATGCATATACCTATAATACGCGTAATGAAGTATTCTCGAATGCACAGACAGGTAACGTGGTGCTGATGAGCCAGAATTTCATGACGGGAAAATGGGAGGCGGGACTGAAGTATTTATTTCCGCTTTTTGCATTTGCTTTGGGTGTTCTGATCGCAGAACAGATCCAGCATAAGTATAAATATGCAAAACGTCTGCACTGGAGACAGGGAATTCTGGGAGCAGAGATTATAATCCTGTTCATTGTAGGATTTATTCCACAACGCGGAAATATGATCGCGACTGTTCTGGTATCCTTTGCCTGTGCGATGCAGGTGCAGAGTTTCCGGAAGGTGAATGGATTCTCATATGCGAGTACGATGTGTATCGGTAATTTGAGAAGCGGAACGGCAGCACTGTCTTTTTATCTGAGAGAAAGAAGACCAGAGCAGCTGCGCCAGGCAATGTATTATTTGGGAATCATAGTTCTGTTTGCGATAGGAGCCGGAATCGGCGGCAATCTTTCTGCCAATTACGGAATCCATATGATATGGGTATCGTGCGGACTTTTGATTGTCAGCTTCCTGCTGATGTTCCTGGATATAGAAGCACGGAGAAGCAGAGCATAATAGAAGAAAAAATAAGAGACATTGATCCGCTGTCAGATGCGGATCAATGTCTCGATTAGTTTCTGTGCTGCAATACTTTGTGGCCTGGAAGCATTTTGTACAAGACAGATGTGTCTTGCAGGAAGAGATTCTTTCAGATGAATCTGAAGAATTTCCCCGCGTTTCAGCGGTTCTTCTGCAAGTTTCTCCGGATAGAAGCCGATACCGAGATTGTGCTGGATCAGGGCCAGACACTGATCGGTAGATGTAACTTCCAGATCCGGACGGAACGGAAAGCCGTGGGAAGAAAAGTACTGAATATGAAGATCTCTGGTGCTGGTATTATTCTCCAGCGAGACAAAAGGATATTCCGCAAGTTCTTCTAGCGAGCAGATGTGAGAAGCCAGTTCTTTGTATTTCGGACCGGCGATCAGAATTTCCCGGAAAGAACCAAGGGAAATCTTCTGGAACTGCTTCTGGACCGAAAGAGGTGTTGTTACAACTGCGAAATCCACCAGCCCGCTTTCCAGGGAAGCGATTGCCTGCGGAGTGGAATGGTTGGAAATCTTAAGCCTTACATGTGGATAATGATTGTGAAATGCTTCTAATTTTGGCAGCAGCATAATACGTAGTGCATTTTCGCTGACTCCGATGGAGATGAGTCCGCTGGTAAGGCTCTGGTCACGCTTCAACTCGGTTTCTCCGAGCTCCAGTTGTTCAAAGGCAATTGCAACGTGGTTAAAAAGCTTCTGTCCTTCCGGAGTCAGTGAGACCCCACGGTTCGAACGGACGAAAAGATGGCAGCCAAGTTCTGTCTCAAGATTATTCATACACCGGGTAATATTCGGCTGGTTATTGTGTAATACCTCTGCCGCTTTTGTAAAACTGTGCTGTTGTGCGACATGGTAGAAAATGCGGTAATAATCGTATGTACTCATAATATCCTCCAAAATAATATATAAAATTGATATATAAAAATAATTTGCTATCTTTTATCCAGATGATGCCAGATAAGTAT
>NZ_JAMOYX010000109.1:0-826 GCF_023669465.1 Dorea sp. MB18-49 | reverse complement strand
ATAATTAGCCATGATTTACAGATGGATAAAATTGCAGACAAAATATTAGATTTGGATGATAAAAATAATGAAGAAATTATTTAGGAGATAGCTAATTTAGATAAATAGAAAGGAAAATAAAACGATATAGATAGAGAATAATCTGAGAGTTATAAGCGTATCATACAAATTGGTTAGTATTTGTGGAAAAAGCTGTATGAAATTGATGAGTGTAAGAGTAGATTTACGAGATACTGGAAGGGGGATGAATTGCCTCTTTGGTATAAGCGTGGACGTTTCTTGACTAATGTAATATATAATAATTTTAAATGAGACAATATGGATATAGTTCTACATATTTCGATACACCAAAATAAGTAATGGTGTATCCCGTGCAGAGTAAAAAGGCGTCAATATTTATGTACACTTTATAATATAAAAAGTATAAGGGGTACCATGAATGAAAAATCGGATTAAAGAACTTCGAGAACAAAAAAGAATTTCACAAGTATGCCTAGCAACACATATTGGTTGTTCACAGAATACTATCAGTAAAATGGAATTGGAAATGTCAGAACCTAAAGCAAGTCAACTTTTAGAAATGGCAAAATACTTTAATGTATCAGTTGATTATATTTTGTGTAATTCAGATTATAAATATATTCAAGAAGTGTATCATAATGCTAAGAATATAGAAGTTGAGAATATCGACTTTATAAAAATGTATAAAAATTTGTCTGAATCAGATAAAGAATTAATATATGCTTTAGCACAGAGATTATCAAAAGTAAAAACGGTATAAGTGGTGAAGAACAATGATTAATATTGCTATATGTGATGATGATAA
>NZ_JAMOYX010000107.1:0-933 GCF_023669465.1 Dorea sp. MB18-49 | reverse complement strand
TTCCAGTAATACACCCATGCCAAAAGTTAAAATTAAAAATCCACCAATTATCCATATAAAATATGCATCATAATGCACTTCTTCATAGCTTGGAAACATAAACCAGGCAATTACACTCAATATAATTCCTATAATAACTGCAATTGTCCAATATCCTTTTTGCGGACATTTCTGAATCTTTTCTTCAGCTTGTATCAGTGAACTCAGATTATGATTTTCAATCCATACTATGACAGCAAAAAACGTAAAAATCATAATTCCGATACTAAATTTTATTGAATAAACATATATATTCAAATTTGCCGTTACTATTCGTACAAAATATAAAGGTGCAATTTTGTGTAATAAAAACTGAATGCCATACAATATACCAGTTCCAAGAATAAGTCCTAGTATTGATGAGAATACCCAGCCAAGAACATATTCTATCAACATCAAACTAAATACCATTCGTTTGTGCATTCCCATCATAATAAATAATCCATAATCTCTTATTCTTGATTTTAAATAATAAATCATAGCATACGCCATCAACATTATAGTAATAACAGAAATCATTCCTAAAGCCATAGTAAAATCAATTCTAAAAAGAAATGCTGTTTCGGTATCTTTTACAATTTGTAATACAATCTCTTTTAATCCACGAAATACAAACAGCTCCATAATTGCAACAATATTACTCAAGAAAAACAAAATATAATTCTTTAAATTACTTCGAAAATTTTTATAGATTATTTTTGTTAACATCTTCATTCCCCTCTTCATTTTGTAATCTGCAACTAGCTACTTTGCTCCGCATAATAGTATAGTTCTACTTTACACCACATAGTAGTTATTGTCAATTCGATTACTTATCTATTGTCATGCTTTCTGGCTATGTTATAATATTGATAAATAGATTAGAAAATATCAGGTGATGCAATGTATGATAAA
>NZ_JAMOYX010000106.1:0-946 GCF_023669465.1 Dorea sp. MB18-49 | reverse complement strand
ATGAAAGCAAGTTGGTCATGCTAGAAAGAGCGTATGGTGGATGCCTTGGCACTAAGAGCCGATGAAAGACGTGATAAGCTGCGAAAAGCTTCGGGGAGGAGCAAATATCCTTTGATCCGGAGATCTCTGAATGGGGAAACCCACTTGAGCAAACCTCAAGTATCCTAACGCCAATACATAACGTTAGGAGGGGAACCCGGTGAACTGAAACATCTAAGTAGCCGGAGGAAGAGAAAACAACATGTGATTCTGTGAGTAGCGGCGAGCGAAAACGGAAGAGCCCAAACCGGGATGCGTGCATCCCGGGGTTCGGACCGCATAATTGATTCAACGAATTTAGCAGAACGGTTTTGGGAAAGCCGGCCAGAGAGGGTGAAAGCCCCGTAAGCGAAAGATGAGTTGACATGGCGGTATCCAGAGTAGGTCGAGACACGTGGAACCTTGACTGAACATGCGGGGACCACCCCGTAAGGCTAAATACTCCTTAGTGACCGATAGCGCATAGTACTGTGAAGGAACGGTGAAAAGGACCCCGGGAGGGGAGTGAAACAGAACCTGAAACCATATGTTTACAAGCTGTGGAACCATGTTTTATGTGGAACCGCGTACTTTTTGTAGAACGGTCCGGCGAGTTGCGCTGGCTGGCGAGGTTAAGCACCAAAGGTGTGGAGCCGAAGGGAAACCAAGTCTTAATAGGGCGAATGAGTCAGTCGGAGCAGACCCGAAACCGGGTGATCTATCCATGTCCAGGTTGAAGTTGCCGTAAAAGGCAATGGAGGACCGAACCCACATCCGTTGAAAAGGGTGGGGATGAGGTGTGGATAGGGGAGAAATTCCAATCGAACCCGGAGATAGCTGGTTCTCCTCGAAATAGCTTTAGGGCTAGCCTCATATAAGTCTTGCGGAGGTAGAGCACTGAATTTCCTAGGGGGCGTCAAAGCTTACC
>NZ_JAMOYX010000105.1:0-968 GCF_023669465.1 Dorea sp. MB18-49 | reverse complement strand
TACAAATGGAGAATGATCTGTTAAAAAAAGTCAGAGAACTGGAAAGGAGGGGTCGCTATCTTTAATCCATCGGTTAGCCGAATATGAAGCCATCCAAAAACTATCGTCTACTAAGCATTATCCCATAGATAGACTTTGTAAATATCTTAATGTTACACGTTCTGCGTATTACCGCTGGGGAAAATATCCGAAAAGTAATAATGAACTTCGAAACGAAAGACTATCCACTGAAATCCAAAGGATTCATCACCAGCATCCAGATATGGGATACCGAAGGATTCGTGATGAATTAGATGGACATAAAGGAATTCATGTGAATGATAAACGAGTACTTCGTATTTGTAGGAAATACGATATAAAATCAAATATTAAATGGAAACCTAAGAGTTGTACCAGAGGAGACAGAAATCCTGATCACATAGCAAAAAACTATTTACACCGTGAATTTCACGCCGAAAAACCGAATGAAAAGTGGCTTACAGATGTTTCTGAATTTAAATACTACAACGGAATAGAAGTTCATAAAGTTTATCTGAGTGCTATTTTAGATTTATATGATAGAAGGATTGTTTCCTTTAAAATCAGCGATCATAATGATAATCCATTAGTTATGGACACGTTTGATGAGGCTGTTCGTCAGGAGCCAGATGCACACCCATTAGTTCATTCTGATCGAGGCTTTCAATATACAAGCGCACAGTTTTATACTAGATTAAAAAAACATCATATGAAGCAGAGTATGTCTAGAGTTGCCCACTGTATTGACAATGGACCAATGGAAGGGTTTTGGGGAATTCTAAAACGAGAAATGTATTATAAACAGCGTTTTAATGACAGAAGCTCTTTGATTACTGCGATAGCTAATTACATAGATTACTACAACAACCAACGACTTCAAAGGAAACTGCATGTAATGACACCAATGAAATATCATGAGCAATATACAAAAGCAGCATAAAATATCGCCA
>NZ_JAMOYX010000104.1:0-1032 GCF_023669465.1 Dorea sp. MB18-49 | reverse complement strand
ATTAGGAATACGCAAGAAAAATTTAAAAGTAATGATTGGTCTGGAATATGTAATAAGCGGTATGCTTGCATGTGGTTTTGGAATTCTGTTTGGTTTAATTGGAACGAAAATTATAAAAGAAATTCTTCATACTAGAATAAATGCAAGATTTGTCAAAGGCATTTCGATGTCAAGAGTTTATCTTGTGTTGATTCTAAGCTGTCTGATCATGACGATAGGCGTATATATTACATTGCAAATATTATTAGATACCAGAACGAATTTAGGAGATAAGATATTCAAGATTAAGGAATCTCGAATCCATTCGATGATATCAGTTATTTACTTTATAGTGGGTATTTTGGTTATTAGTAGTGGTTATCTGTTGGTGAATAATGATCCAATGATGGCTTATATGGCACTTATATGTATTTTGACAGGTCTTATAATTCTTATGATATTCGGAACTGGATTTTTTATGGAAAAATTCAGTGAGTCGAAATATTATAAAAAGCATATATTAGCTTGGAATGATTGCTACTGTTACATAAAAAAACATGGATTTCGGATGCTAATGCAGATATTGTTGGGAATCATTTTAATATTTAATACATTTTTAATGCTTCGAGGTACAATTCATGACAGATATATGCCAAATGATTTTGTGTGTATCGGCAACTCAAAAGAAACGACAGCAGTAAATACTGTGGTAACAGCTCGATTTAATGGTCTTACAAAACAATTCCCGTTTCTGTGGTTTAATGAGATGAGAGGTGATTCCTGGGTTGCTATATCACTTAGCGACTATAATAAAATTTACAATAAAAATGAATCGTTAAATAAAAATGAAATAATAAGAATTTGGAGAAAAGAAGGGAGCCGTAAATCGGATCTAAGTGATAAACAACATAGAAAAATAAAATCAATCGCACTTGGTAAATGCGGAAATATGGATGAAGAGGGATTGGAATATAAATACAATTTCCAGATAAAGAAAGAGCAAATCAAAGAGATGATCGGCTTTTCTATGACCGGTCTTGTAATTATTCCAGA
>NZ_JAMOYX010000103.1:0-1161 GCF_023669465.1 Dorea sp. MB18-49 | reverse complement strand
GTGATATATTGTATGAGAAGTACAAAAGAATGAATATTCAACCCCGAAAAATGTGCTTCTAAAAAATCCATTCTCTAGATTTTTAAAAGAAAAGGCTCTCTGGCAAATGCCAGAGAGCCTTTTCCTGTAATGCGTTTGATGGTGTAGGTTCTAATGAATTAAGGTCCGAATCTGCCAGATAGTGAAAAATCTGTACACATCAACTATTGATTGCTCATTTCACTAGAACAGTCTGGTGTTCACGTTTGTGACGGCTCTTTCGATATTCAGTAGGAGATATTCCATGATATTCTTTAAATATTTTTGAAAAGTAAGAAGGAGAATTGAATCCACAGATCTGACTGATATAGTCTACAGACCAGTCAGAGGTGAAAAGAAATTCTTCACTCTGGGTGATGCGAAAATCCAGTATATATTTTTTTAATGGAACACCCATCTGCTTTGAAAAAATCTCTGAGAGATAGGAGCGATTCAGGCTCAGTTTGTCTGCAATATATTGAACAGTCAGATCCCGTCCGTAGAAATCTTCTACAATGGAAATTGCCCGTTGGACATGACTTTCCGAATTTTGACGACTTTTTCTTTCTGGAAGTTCTTTGGAATCTTCGATAAATGTACCGACTTTTGAAAGAAGGAGAAGAAGGATTCCATTCGTATACAGATCATTTTTTGTATTGTTATTTTTTATGGAAATCAGAATATCGAGGAGATCTTTAATCTCTTCAAAGATTTCTGTAGAAAGTTCCTTGGTAAGTGAGGGGTAACCGAATCCAAGACGATGCATGAAATATGGTGCAAGTTTACCATTGAAACCGACCCACGAATATGTCCAGGGGTCTTCCTTATCGGCCTGATAGAAGACCATCTGATCTGGTTCGACCAAAAAGAGTTGATTTTCTGTAATCTGATATTCTGTTTTATTTACTACAAGGCGCCCTTTACCGGAAAGAACGAAATGCATAAGATAATAAGGTCTTGTTCCAGGGCCATAGGAATGAAGTGGAAGACATTCTGAGTGACCACAGAAACGAAGTTTTATATCATTCCAGTTGGTGTCTCTGTATAGATTTAATTTTTCTATTTCCATATAAACTCCTTTCAGTGATGTGAATATCAGACAAAATTTATAAATTACCCAACAAAAGTGACTAACATGATAAT
>NZ_JAMOYX010000102.1:0-1210 GCF_023669465.1 Dorea sp. MB18-49 | reverse complement strand
GACCAATGATTTGAAAATTAATCAGCAAAAGGAGAATATAAAAGTTGGAACAGCATTAGATGTAACTTTTATAAAAAGAAAAGAGTTTTACTTATGGGGAGAGACTGTTGAAATTTATACGTCTAATCTTTTAACCAATGCTATTGTTAAAGAGATAATAGAACTTGAAAATGGAACAACAAAAATTTCTTATGGAGAAGAAGATAGTAGACCTATGTTTATATCTTATAAAGGATTCAAAACAGAAAAAGAAGCGGAGAATGAAATGAAAAGTATTATGGAGAACAAAGAAGCATATGTGAATGCAAAAAGATTAGGGGAGTATCTGGCTGAAGAATAAAAATTTATAGGATATTACTGAGGTTACAAAGGAGTTAAGAGGTATATGGGGATAAAATTGAATGGAATATCTGTTCCAATTGGTGGAATATCTTGGGAATATACAGAATCTGGACAAAAAGGAATTCAAGAGATGTTCTACTATTTAGAATCAAAAAGATTGTTGATTAACCCGAAAGAGATGGAAAAAAAGGAATGGAGTGAGAAATCAGCGATAGAAATAAAAAATAAGCTTGTAGATATACTTAGCAGATATAAATAGGATCAAAATATAATAACAATAATTAAGCAAATGGTTGATGCATGTAATGAATTCTTAGATAATATGCAGAGGGTTGAAGTAAGAGGAATTCTTTATAAAAACTTGCAAAGTGATTGGGAAGATTTGGAATATGGAGTTGCTATGAAGAAATTTCGGAAAATTTTCCGAGATAATATAAAATTACTTGCTGAAACTTATAATATAACTTTCTCTAAAGAAATTCCAAAAGAATATTAATAGGGAAGTGTAATTACATAGCCGATTGGTTCGCTAAGAATCCGTCGGCTTTTTTCATGCCCATTTTTGTACATAGCCGGTCCCGTAAAAAGGATTGGCTATTAAATTTTTTCGAGGAAGGAGGAAACCATATGACCAAATGTAAAGTAATCGCCCTTGCAAATCAGAAGGGAGGAACAGCTAAGACCACAACGACATTAAATCTTGGAATTGGTCTTGCACATCAGGGGCGAAAAGTATTATTGGTTGATGCTGATCCACAGGGAGACTTAACGTAAGCGCTTAGTTTTTGGGTAACTAGATATTCGCCCTTTTCTAACTCATAATAATAGAAGATAGATTCTTACTCCACTTCTTTGATAGAAAGTAGAA
>NZ_JAMOYX010000101.1:0-1315 GCF_023669465.1 Dorea sp. MB18-49 | reverse complement strand
ATATATAATAGAAGTATTTATAATTTTCTTTTCGGCTTTTTTTGTAGCTTCATACGCATTATCCAACATATTTCCCAAAAGGATGCATAAATCAACATCCTCAAAATTCATCGCTTCTGGCACCACTATTCTATCTTCGTGTTTAATATTTTCTTTACATGCTATTAAATATTTTGAATTCATCATCGCATCAATCACGAAATTCCCACAATTAACTAGTGACTTTTCTTTTTCATAATAAATATTCAACTTATCTAAATACTGTACTATTTCTTCACACTGCTCTCCATATGCCATACCCTGAATTACTAAAAAATGTTTTCTATAATCATGTATGATATTTCTTGAAATCAAAGATTCTTCTTTCATCCTCATCTCTTCTGAAAACAATCTTATATTCTGTTCATAAATTACATTTTGCTGTTTCAATAAGAATTCCCTCGATAATAAATCATATATCTTAAAAATCCCCAAATTTAAAGGCAAAAACAAACAGCTTGATAACATCGCACCAAAAACCACCCCATTTTCTGGTCTTTTCTCTACCAAATAATATATAAAGTAAATTATCCCTATACAACAAACTGGCATAAAGGTAAGTAGCCACCAATATCCTGGCAATTCTCTGTCCACATCTTTTAATATATATCGGGATACTATATATTTAATTACTTCTATAATTGAAAGAGTCAATAATTTTGAAGCTATTGCTCCTTGTATTGCAGGTTCAACAAAATATATATGTGACATTCTTGCCGAATATTCAACAATTGCCTCTGATATCGCCCAAATAGCAATTAAAGAAAAAGTAGTCATTATCTTCTCTCGAACTTTTCCATGATATCCTACCATACATATATAAAACACATAAATCACATTAAGTAAAAGATTTTTCCAAGGCATTCCTGTATCATTTTCTAAAATAATAGTCACAATAAGATTTAATTCCCAAAATAACCATTGGTGCTTTAACATTTTATTAATTAGTAATATTTCTAAATATTCTTTAATAATCAATAAAGACATTATCCCCAAAATTAATGTGAAAACAATTTTAATCATTAAAAATATCCTTTCGAATAAACCTGCTGTATTGCTCTCTGATTTTCTTATGCTGATCTTCACTCACTGGAATCCGTTGACCATCAGTTAATTCTATCAACTTAGTTCCACATCTAAAAACATAGTCGCAATTCACTAAAAAAGACTGGTGCGTTCTCATAAAAGAAATGTCCAAAGCAACAACCTCTTTTTCTACATCATCTAACTTTCCATAATATTCTAATACTTTTCCGTCTACTCTATGTATCATCAC
>NZ_JAMOYX010000100.1:0-1335 GCF_023669465.1 Dorea sp. MB18-49 | reverse complement strand
TTAATAAATGGATTATTATAAGAGAGCTCTTGAGCTCAATGATGAAACAGTTAAAAACAGACGTTACTTCCACACGAATGCAGAAACGGGACTTCATATGCCAATGGCCTGTGCATATGTGATGGACAAATTGACCAAATATGGCTTAACACCTTCCCGATGTGGTGAAGGTGTGACCGCTACTGTCGGAAACGGCGGCAAAGTCTTATTATTACGAGCCGACATGGATGCGCTCCCAATGCCGGAAGAAAGCGGACTTCCATTTGCCTGCCCGACTGGAAAAGAAGCACATGCCTGCGGACATGATTTTCACGCTGCCATGTTACTGACCGCTGCAAAAATGCTAAAAGAAAATGAGGCCGAGTTAAAAGGCACAGTCAAATTTATGTTCCAGCCTGCGGAAGAAACATTCGAAGGCAGTAAAAATATGATAGAACATGGTATCCTGGAGAATCCGAAAGTAGATGCGGCACTGGCCTATCATGTATCTCCAGGGCAGATGCCGGTTGGAATCTACATGTATAACAGTACAGGAACTATGATGTACTCCGTTGACGGTTTTCATATCGAAATCAAAGGAAAAGGTTCGCACGGCGCCTATCCTCAGAATTCCATTGACCCAATCAATATTGCGGCACATGTCTATCTGGCTCTGCAGTCCATCATCGCCCGCGAGGTTGATCCTTCCAAAGCCTGCCTTATGACAGTTGGTAAATTCCAGGCTGGAACCGCCGCCAATATTATTCCGGATACAGCTGTTCTCGAAGGAACTATTCGAACGAACGATAAAGCTTCCAGAGAACTTCTGGTACGAAGAATGAAAGAAACGGCAATCCGGACAGCCGAAACCTTCGGAGGAACGGCCAAAATCACTATGATCTCGGAAGTACCGCCTCTGATCTGCAATCCGGAATTTACCGAACAGATCGTCGGCTTCATGAAGGAACTGGATATTCCGAAACTAACCCCTTACCCAGGCATATCCGCAAGTGCCTCTGAAGATTTTGCAAATATTGCAGAACAGGTACCATCCGCTTTCATGTATCTGTCTGCCGGATATATGGATGATCGGGGGAAGTATTCTGCACATAACCCAAAGGTACAGTTTAATGAGGATGTGTGTCCGATCGGGGCTGCGTGTCTGGCGCACTGTGCGACCCGTTATTTAAATCGATTTGGGATTTAATTGGGATTTAATTTATTAACTGGGGAAGCGGCCTCTCAGTCCTTGAAGGAAACAATAGATAAGGCTTCTTGTTCAGGTTCCATACCATAAGAAACACTAAGAGAGTCAGAATCACCTAAAAGCAAAGGAACTACGCTCAAACTCGGCGT